>NZ_JAVSCF010000013.1:0-50217 GCF_031932565.1 Streptomyces sp. B1866 | reverse complement strand
CCCGGCCGCCCCCGCGCGGGCGCGCGGCGAAGCACCGGTGAGCGGGGCGTCCGGCCGCGCGCCGCGCCCTTTGCATCAGATATGCAACAGGCCCGGCCCGATCCCGCACCCGCCCTGTAAGCGGTACCGGCCGACCGGGCACACTTCCCCCCATGAACGAATGGCCCGAGGGGTGGACAGGCGGCCGCGGGGACGGGTACGGGGGCGGCCCCGAGCCCGAGGCCGCCCGCAGGATGCGGCACGTGCGGCGCGACGACGGCGGGGGCTCGGCGGCAGGCGGCCCGGGGGGTGTGGGCGGCCCGCGGCACCCGGCCGAGCCGCCGCTGCCGCCGGAGCTGTCGCCGCGCGGCCCCGTACCGTCCCAGCGGCGCCAGCCGTACGCCCAGGGCCACCCCGGGCCGGGCTACCCGGGGCAGGGGCAGCAGGGCCCGGACGGCCAGGACGGCTACAACACCGGCCAGGTCTACGGCCGCGGCACGCCGAACGGCCCGGGCGGTCCCGGCGGCCCCGGGGGTGACGGCGGCCCGGGGGCGCGCCCGCTGGCCCGGCCGAACTGGAAGAAGCGCATCCTGATCGGCCTGGCCGTCTTCCTGGTGGTCGTGATCGGGGTCGGCGTCGGCACGTACTTCTGGGCCGACTCCAAGCTGCGCCGCGAGGTGGACCTGAGCGCGGTCGAGGACCGCCCGTCGGGCGGCAAGGGCACGAACTACCTGATCGTGGGCTCGGACAGCCGCGAGGGCATGTCCGCGGAAGACAAGAAGAAGCTGCACACCGGTTCGGCGGACGGCAGGCGCACCGACTCGGTGATCCTGCTGCACACCGGCGGCAACGGCAACACCATGATCAGCCTGCCGCGCGACTCGTGGGTGACCATCCCGGCGTTCACCGGCCCGGAGTCCGGCAAGCGGTACGGCGCCTCGCAGAACAAGCTGAACGCCGCGTTCGCCATGGGCGGCCCGGAACTGCTGGTGCGCACGGTGGAGTACAACACCGGGCTGCGGGTCGACCACTACGCGGAGATCGGCTTCGACGGCTTCGCGAAGATCGTGGACTCGGTCGGCGGCGTCACGATCGACGTGCCGCAGGACATGAAGGAGAAGCACGCCGGGACGGACCTGAAGAAGGGCCGGCAGACGCTGAACGGCCAGGAGGCCCTGGCCTTCGTCCGGCAGCGCTACGGCCTGGCCGGCGGCGACCTGGACCGCACCAAGAACCAGCAGAAGTTCCTGTCCGCGCTGGCCGACAAGGCGGCCACGCCGAGCACGATCCTGAACCCCTTCAAGCTCTACCCGACCCTCGGCGCCGGCCTCGACTCGCTGATTGTCGACAAGGACATGAGCCTGTGGAAGCTGCGCTCGATGTTCTGGGCGATGAAGGGTGTCTCGGGTGGCAAGGGCCGGCAGATGAACATGCCGGTCGCCAACCCCGGCTACCCGACGGCCAAGGGCAGCGCCGTCCTGTGGAACATGGGCAAGGTCAAGCAGTTGGTGAAGGAGCTGGAGAACGACGAGAAGGTGACCGTCGCCGGCGGCACCGGCTGACGGCGGCCAGGCCCCAACTGCGCACATTTCAGCGGAGTTTCGGGCAGTGTGCCACCCAAGATCCGTACGGATTTTGCAAGATCGGATGAATTTTCCGCACGGGTCGGTGCCGCGAAATACGCCGGGGGTTAGATCTGTCGCGTCCCCGTCACGGCGGCATCCCGGGTACGGCCGTGGCACACCACCTTCGACAAGAAGGAGTCCCCATGCTGACCGAAGCCCTGGCCAACCTCATCCTGCTCGTGGGCTGCCTCATCTGAGCCGCTTACGCACGGGGCCCTCGCCGTTTCGCGGCGGGGGCCCCGTCGTGCGTCCGGGCGGGCGAAGGAGCGATCGGAGGACGGCCGGAGGGACGCACCGCACCCGGTCACGGACGAAGAAAACAGCACAAGATCATTCCGCTTTTGCGCAGGAGCGGACAAATTTCCGCGCATTGCATTGAGGCGGCATATGCCGGGTGTTAGACCTATCGCGTCCCCGTCACGGCGACACCCGGGAACGTCCGTGGCACCTGTTCCGATCCCCTTAGGAGTCGCCATGCTGTCGGAGATCCTCGCGCACTACGCCCTCGTTCTGGGCTGGCTCGTCTGACCCGCTCCCCGCATGGCAGAGGCCCCCGCCACCGGCGGGGGCCTCTGCGCTGTCCGCGTCCGTACGCGCGGGTCCGTACGCGCGTACGGACGCGCCACCGCGCGCGGCGAAAGGCGGGCTACGGGAGGTTGCGGGCCATCACGATGCGCTGGACCTGGTTCGTGCCCTCGTAGATCTGCGTGATCTTGGCGTCGCGCATCATGCGCTCGACCGGGTAGTCGCGGGTGTAGCCGTAGCCGCCGAGGAGCTGCACGGCGTCGGTGGTGATCTGCATGGCCACGTCGGAGGCGTAGCACTTGGCGGCGGCGCCGTAGAAGGTCAGGGCCTCCTCGCCGACGGTCGCGCCGAGCGCCACCCGCTCGGACCGGGCGGCGGCCGCGTAGGTCAGCTGACGGGCCGCCTCCAGCTTCATGGCCATGTCGGCCAGCATGAACTGCACGCCCTGGAAGTCGCCGATCGGCTTGCCGAACTGCTTGCGCTCGCGCACGTACCCCTTGGCGTAGTCCAGCGCGCCCTGCGCGATGCCGATGGCCTGCGCGGCGATGGTGACGCGGGTGTGGTCCAGGGTCTTCATGGCGGTGGCGAAGCCTGTGCCCTCGGCGCCGATCATGCGGTCGGCGGGGATGCGCACGTTGTCGAAGTAGACCTCGCGGGTCGGCGAGCCCTTGATGCCGAGCTTCTTCTCCGGCGCGCCGAAGGACACGCCCGGGTCGCCCTTCTCCACCACGAAGGCGGAGATGCCGCGCGAGCGCTGCTCGGGGTCGGTGACCGCCATGACGGTGTAGAACTCCGACACGCCCGCGTTGGTGATCCACCGCTTGACGCCGTTGAGCACGTACGTGTCGCCCTCGCGCACCGCGCGGGTCTTCATCCCCGCCGCGTCCGAGCCCGCCTCCGGCTCGCTCAGACAGTACGAGAACATCGCGTCGCCCTTGGCCAGCGGGCCCAGGTACTTCTTCTTCAGCTCCTCCGAGCCGGACAGGACGACCGGCATCGAGCCCAGCTTGTTCACGGCCGGGATCAGCGAGGACGAGCCGCACACGCGTGCAACCTCCTCGATGACGATCACGGTCGCCAGCGCGTCGGCGCCCGCGCCGCCGTACGTTTCGGGGACGTGCACCGCGTGCAGGTCGTTGGCCACCAGCGCGTCCAGGGCCTCCTGCGGGAAGCGCCCCTCCTCGTCGACCGCGGCGGCGAACGGCGCGATCTTGGCCTCGGCGAGCGCGCGCACCGAGTCGCGGAGCATGTCGTGCTCCTCGGACGGCCGGTACAGGTCGAAGTCCGTCGTTCCCGACAAGGTGGTCTCCCCACAACGCTAACTACTGTTAAGTAACAGAATTGTAGGCACGCCTTCGGGCAAGTCATAGGTGAACTTGACGACAGCGGGTCCGCGCCCCCCGCGCACGGCCCCGGCTATGCTCGGGCCGCTGTCCTCCCCCGCAGGCTTCTGGAGCGCGTATGGCCCTCAAGATCACCGTGATCGGCACCGGCTACCTGGGCGCGACCCACGCGGCGGCCATGGCCGAGCTCGGGTTCGAGGTGCTGGGCGTGGACGTGGCCCAGGACAAGGTCGACGCGCTCTCGGCGGGCCGGGTGCCGATGTACGAGCCGGGCCTTGAGGAGCTGCTGCGGCGGCACGTCGCGGGCCTGCCCGGCGCCAGCGGCCGGCTGCGCTTCACCACGTCCTACGACGAGGCCGGCGAGTACGGCGACGTGCACTTCCTGTGCGTGAACACGCCGCAGAAGCGCGGCGAGTACGCGTGCGACATGAGCCACGTGGACAGCGCCGTGGAGTCCCTGGCGCCCCGGCTGCGCCGCCCCGCGCTGGTCGTCGGCAAGTCCACCGTGCCGGTGGGCAGCGCCGCCCGGCTCGCGGCCCGGCTCGCCGAGCTGGCCCCGGTCGGCGCGGACGCCGAGCTGGCCTGGAACCCGGAGTTCCTGCGCGAGGGCTTCGCCGTCCAGGACACCCTGCACCCCGACCGCATCGTCGTCGGCGTGGCCGGCGAGCGGGCGGAAAAGCTCCTGCGGGAGGTTTACGCGGCGCCGCTCGCAGAAGGCACGCCGTTCGTCGTCACCGACTACCCCACCGCCGAACTGGTGAAGACCGCCGCGAACTCCTTCCTCGCCACCAAGATCTCCTTCATCAACGCCATGGCCGAGGTGTGCGAGGCGGCGGACGGCGACGTGGTCCGCCTCGCCGAGGCCATCGGCTACGACGAGCGGATCGGCCGGAAGTTCCTGCGGGCCGGGATCGGCTTCGGCGGCGGCTGCCTGCCCAAGGACATCCGCGCCTTCATGGCCCGCGCCGGAGAGCTGGGCGCGGACCAGGCGCTGACCTTCCTGCGCGAGGTCGACTCGATCAACATGCGGCGGCGCGGCCACATGGTCGAGCTGGCCCGCACGGCCGTCGGCGGCGGCTTCCTCGGCAAGCGGGTGGCCGTGCTCGGCGCCTCCTTCAAGCCCGACTCCGACGACGTGCGCGACTCCCCCGCCCTCAACGTCGCCGGGCAGATCCACCTCCAGGGCGCCCAGGTCACCGTCTACGACCCCAAGGCCATGGACAACGCACGCGCCCTCTTCCCGACCCTGTCCTACGCGCCGAGCGCCCTGGAGGCGGCGCACGGCGCGCACGTCGTGCTGCACCTCACCGAGTGGCGCGAGTTCCGCGAGCTGGACCCGGCCGCGCTGGGCGAGGTGGTCGCGGAGCGGCGCGTGCTGGACGGGCGCAACGCGCTCGACCCGGAGCGGTGGCGGGAGACCGGCTGGCACTTCCGCACGATGGGCCGCCCGGCGGCCTGACCCGTCCCGGGCCGGGCTCCGGTCCGGCCTGCGCCCGTACGCGGCGGTGCCCCACGCGGCCGGACGGCCGGGGCGGCGGTGAGGTTTGCCCGGGCGCTGCCGGGTCACCTCTCCCCTGAGGCCGGCCCCTGAGGCCGGCCCCGACGGACCGGAGGAGACACCATGCCCATCGCCACGCTGAGCGTCATCGTCCTCGACTGCCCGGACCCGACCGGGCTGGCCCGCTTCTACGAGCGCCTGCTGGGCGGGGAGATCAAGGACGACGGCGAGGACTGGGTCGACCTGTACCTGCCGGGCGGGCAGCGGCTGGCGTTCCAGCGGGCGGAGAACCTGGTGCCGCCGCGCTGGCCGCGCGAGGACGCCTCGCAGCAGCTCCACCTCGACCTGGACGTGCCCGACGTGGCGGAGGCGGAGGAGCGGGTGCTGGCCTTCGGCGCACGGCCGCTGGACGTGGACGACGACGGCGGGCGGCGCGATTTTCGGGTCTACGCGGATCCTGCCGGGCACCCGTTCTGCCTGGTCAAAGCCTGACGCGGCCCATCTATGGCCGGATAAGGCCGGGCAGCGCCTGACGCCCCGGGTCAGGGTCTGTACCGGCCCGTACGGCCGCCTGGCCGGGGCGCCGGGCCGACGTGGCGGCGCGCTCAGCCGTCCAGGTCCTCGACGGTGGCGTCGGACGGGCCGCGGGTCGCGCTCGCGTCCCGGGCCACGTCCTCCGCGGCGCGCAGCACCCGCAGCGCGTTGCCCCAGGTCAGTTTCGCCAGGTCGGCCGTTGACCAGCCGCGCCGCAGCAGCTCGGCGATCAGGTTCGGATAGCCCGCCACGTCGGCCAGCCCCTCGGGCGTGTGGGCGATGCCGTCGAAGTCGCCGCCGATCCCGACGTGGTCGACGCCGGCCGCCTCCCGCATGTGGTCGAGGTGGTCGGCGACCGTGGCCACGGTGGCCACCGGGCGCGGGTGCTCCTCCTCGTACGCGCCGAAGACCGCCATCGCCTCGGGCCCGCTGTCCAGCGGGTGGAAGCCGTGGGCCCGCTGGTTGGCCGCCGCGCCCTCGAACCACGCGGCGGCCGCGGGCAGCACGAACTGCGGCACAAAGGTCGCCATCGCCACGCCGCCGTTGCCCGGCAGCGCCTCCAGCACGTCGTCGGGCACGTTGCGCACGTGGTCGCACACGGCGCGCGCGGAGGAGTGCGAGAAGACGACGGGCGCCTCGGTCACGGCCAGCGCGCGCCGCATGGTGGCCGGGGCGACGTGCGAGAGGTCCACGAGCATGCCCAGCCGGTTCATCTCCCGCACGACCTCCTCGCCGAACCGGGTGAGGCCGCCCGCCTTCGGCTCGTCGGTCGCCGAGTCCGCCCACGGCACGTTGTCGTTGTGGGTGAGCGTCATGTAGCGCACGCCGAGCCGGTACAGGGCGCGCAGCGTCGCCAGCGAGCAGTTGATGCTGTGCCCGCCCTCGGCGCCCATCAGGGAGGCGATCCGGCCCGCCGCGCGCGCCTGCTCCACCTCGTCCGCGGTCCGCGCCAGCCGCAGGTCGGCCGGGTAGCGCCCGACGATCCGCAGCACGGCGTCGACCTGCTCCAGCGTGGCGCTCACCGCCGCGTCCCCGGCGAGGCTGGAGCNCCAGCGTGGCGCTCACCGCCGCGTCCCCGGCGAGGCTGGAGCGCACGTACACCGACCAGTACTGCGCGCCCACGCCGCCCGCGCGCAGCCGCGGGATGTCGGTGTGCAGGTGGCCGCGCTGGTCCGCGGCGAGGTCGCGGCGCGCCAGGTCGTAGCGCACCTGCTCGCGCAGCGCCCACGGCAGGTCGTTGTGCCCGTCCACGACGGGGTGGTCGGCGAGCAGCGCGCGGGCCTGTGCGAGGTGATCGGTCACCGTCGTATCGTCGCCCGCCGCGGGGGCGCCTGTCACGCGGATTCCGGCCGCGCTCACCCGGCCGCGCGCCCGCGCCCGTACCGGGCCCGGTAGGGCCCGCTGGGCGTCGGGTACGGCCCGCACGCGCGGGACAGCCGCCACAGAGCCGCCCGGACGCCGGGTACCGCCCGCACGCGCGGGACAGCCGCCCGTACGCGCGGGACGACGGGCACGCCCGCGTGGCAGGCGGCCGTCCTCAGGCGTACGGGCCCAGGCGTACGGGCCAGGCGTACGGGCCCAGGCGTACGGGTCCGGGCGTACGGGTCCGGGCGTACGGGTCAGGCGCCGCCGAAGCCGAAGCCGCCCGCGCTCCGCGTCTTGGCGCGCAGCCGCCTGCCCTTCTCGGCCGCCTGCTCGTTCAGCTCGCGCTGGAAGTCGCGCATGCGCTCCAGCAGGGCGGGGTCGTGCGCCGCGAGCATCCGGGCGGCCAGCAGGCCGGCGTTGCGGGCCCCGGCGACCGACACGGTGGCGACGGGCACGCCCGCGGGCATCTGCACGATGGACAGCAGCGAGTCCATGCCGTCGAGGTACTTCAGCGGCACCGGCACGCCGATCACCGGCAGCGGGGTGACCGAGGCGAGCATGCCGGGCAGGTGCGCGGCGCCGCCCGCGCCCGCGATGACCGCCTTGAGTCCGCGGCCGGCCGCCTCCTCGCCGTAGGCGACCATCTCGCGCGGCATGCGGTGGGCGGAGACCACGTCCACCTCGTACGGGATCTCGAACTCGTCCAGGGCCTTGGCCGCGTCCTCCATGACGGGCCAGTCGGAGTCGGAGCCCATGACGATGCCGACCACGGGGCCGGCGGCGGCGCTGGTCATTCGGTGATGGTCCCTCGCAGGTAGTCGGCGGCGTGCCGGGCGCGCTCGCGCACCTCGGCCAGGTCGGCGCCGTAGGTGGTGACGTGGCCGACCTTGCGGCCCGGCTTCACGTCCTTGCCGTACATGTGGATCTTCAGCGCCGGGTCGCGGGCCATGCAGTGCAGGTACGCCTGGTACATGTCGGGGTAGTCGCCGCCCAGGACGTTCGTCATCACCGTCCACGGGGCGCGCGGGCGCGGGTCGCCGAGCGGCAGGTCGAGCACGGCGCGCACGTGGTTGGCGAACTGGGAGGTGACCGCGCCGTCCTGGGTCCAGTGGCCGGAGTTGTGCGGGCGCATGGCCAGCTCGTTGACCAGCAGGCGGCCGTCCCGGGTCTCGAACAGCTCGACCGCGAGGTGCCCGACGACGCCCAGCTCGCGCGCGATGGTCAGCGCCAGCTCCTGCGCGCGGGCCGACAGCTCGCCCGGCAGGCCGGGGGCCGGCGCGACGACGGTGTCGCACACGCCGTCGACCTGGACGGACTCCACGACCGGGTAGGCCACGGCCTGGCCGTGCGGGGACCGTACGACGTTGGCGGCCAGCTCGCGGGCGAAGTCGACCTTCTCCTCGGCCAGGACCGGCACCCCGGCGCGGAACGGCTCGGCGGCCTCCCGCTCGTCGCGGACCAGCCAGACGCCCTTGCCGTCGTAGCCGCCGCGCACGGTCTTCAGCACGACGGGGAAGCCCCGGCCCCCGGCGGCGCCCTCCGCGGGGTCCGCGGCGCCTTCCGCGGCGCCCTCCGCGGCGCCTTCCGCGGCGAAGCGGGCGACGTCGGCCGGGTCGGCGACGACGCGGTGCCGCGGGCACGGCACGCCGATCTCGGTCAGCCTGGCCCGCATCGCGCCCTTGTCCTGCGCGTACCGCAGCGCGTCGGGCCCGGGCCGCAGCACCACGCCCTCGGCCTCCAGGGCCCGCAGGTGCTCCTGAGGTACGTGCTCGTGGTCGAAGGTGACCACGTCGCAGTCGCGGGCGAAGGCGCGCAGCGCGTCCAGGTCGCGGTGGTCGCCGACGACGACGTCGCGGACCACCTGGGCCGCCGACTCCTGAGGAGAGGCGCTGAGCAGCCTGAAACGGATACCCAGGGCGATGCCCGCCTCGTGGGTCATGCGGGCGAGCTGGCCGCCGCCGACCATGCCGACTACCGGAAATGTCACCTTGCCAGGGTATCGGGGACCCGAATGTGCCGTGGCCGCCCGCCCCGCGGGACGGTGCGGTGCGGCCGGAGCGTTGACGGACGCGTGACGTCCGTCACGGCGGCAAAACGGTTTGGATTGGCGGGAACGGACAGCTGCGTCCGGGCCTCTTGTCTCGCAGGTGCGGAGGCGGACCGCCGAGGCCCCCGTTAGCATGACCGTGTTGTGCTGACCAACAACACACATCCATCACACCAACCACGGACGGGGCTGAGCGCGCACGATGAGTGAATGGCGTACATCGAGCTCGCTGCGCGCGCGCACGCAGCAGCTGACCCGGGAAATCGCGAAGTTCGGCGCCGTGGGCGGGGCGGGGCTGCTGGTCAACCTCGTCACCTTCAACCTGGTCCGGCACACCACGGACCTGCCGGTGGTGCGGGCGAGCGTCGTGGCGACCGTGGTCGCCATCGCCTTCAACTACGTGGGGTTCCGGTACTTCACCTACCGGGACCGGGACAAGAGCGGCCGCACCAAGGAGATGGGGCTGTTCCTGCTGTTCAGCGCCATCGGCCTGGTGATCGAAAACGGCGTGCTGTTCACGGCCACGTACGGGTTCGGCTGGGACGGTTCGCTGCAGAGCAACATCTTCAAGTTCCTCGGAATCGGCGTCGCCACCCTCTTCCGCTTCTGGTCCTACCGGACCTGGGTGTTCCGCGCGATTCCCGCGCGGGAGGCCGTCGAGGCCGCTGAATCCTTTCTTACCGAGGCCGAGATCGAAGCCCAGGCTTCACGTACGGCCAGCAACTGATCGATTTCTCATCGTCACTTCCGGGGAATCCGTGCCGACCGCCTGATCTGACCGGCCCGGCTTGACTCATACGGCTTTTCCCCGCGGCGCTCGGCCGTCCCGCGCCGCCTCAGCCGCCGGACTTCCAGTCCTCCGCCTCCCGGCTCAGGAACAGCGCGAACACCGGCGGCCGCTGCTGGAGCAGTTCCAGCCGCCCCCCGTCCGCCTCCGCCAGGTCGCGGGCCACCGCGAGGCCGAGCCCGGTGGAGTTCCGGCCGCTGACCGTCCGCTCGAAGACCCGCGCCCCGAGGTCGGGCGGCACGCCGGGACCCTCGTCGGAGACCTCCACGACCGCCTGGTTGCCGGTGACGCGCGTGCGCAGCGAGACGGTTCCGTCGCCGTGCATCAGCGAGTTCTCGATCAGTGTGGCGATGACCTGGGCCACCGCGCCCGGCGTGCCCACCGCCCGCAGCCGCTGCGTGCCCGAGCGCACGAGGGCGCGGCCCTCGCTGCGCGAGGCCGGACGCCACTCCTCCAGTTGCTGCTTGACGACCTCGTCCAGGTCGAAGGTGACGGCGGAGCCGGAGCGCGGGTCGCGGGAGTTGGTGAGCAGCCGCTGGACGACGTCGGTCAGCCGCTCGACCTGGCCCAGCGCGATGGTCGCCTCCTCCTTGACGGTCTCCGGGTCGTCGGTGAGCGTGATCTCCTCCAGGCGCATCGACAGCGCGGTCAGCGGCGTGCGCAACTGGTGGGACGCGTCGGCCGCGAGCCGCCGCTCGGCGGTCAGCATGCGCGCGATCCGCTCGGCGCTCGCGTCGAGCACGTCCGCGACCCGGTCCAGCTCGGGCACGCCGTAGCGGCGGTGCCGGGGCCGCGGATCGCCCGATCCGAGCCGTTCGGCGGTCTCGGCGAGGTCGGTGAGCGGCGCGGTGAGCCGGTGCGCCTGCCGTACGGCGAGGGCGACCGCGGCCAGCACGGCCAGCAGCGCGACCGCGAGGATGACCAGCATGGTGCGGCCGATCTCGCGGCTCACCGTGGAGTGCGACGCCTCGACCCGTACGGTCTCGCCCTGGTCGCCCTTCTCCTCGGTGGAGATCACGCCGCCGGTGGGGCGCACGCCGATCTCCACCGGGGGCTGGCCGGGGATGTCGATCCGCGCGTACCGGCCGTGCCCGATCTGGTCGCGCAGCACGCGCGAGCTGACGCCCTCGCGGCCGACCAGCCTGCTGTCGACGATGCTCACCAGGCGCAGCGCGTCGGAGTCCACGCTCTCGCGCGCGCTGTTCTCGATGGTGCGCGTCTCCACGATGACCAGCGAGATGCCGAAGACGGCGATGACGACGAGCACCACGGCGAGCGTGGAGTTGATCAGGCGACGGCGCATAGTGCGTCCTTGGGGGGTCCGGGGGTCGAGCGGCTCCGGGTCACGGCCCGGGGCCCGGTGCGGCGCGGCCGTGCCCCCGTTCCCCGGCAGCCGGTCCCGCCGGCCCGGCGGTGACTAGTTCTTCTCGAATCGGAAGCCCACACCCCGTACGGTCGCGATGTAGCGGGGGTTGGCGGCGTCGTCGCCCAGCTTCTTGCGCAGCCAGGAGATGTGCATGTCCAGGGTCTTGGTGGACGACCACCACGTGGTGTCCCAGACCTCGCGCATCAGCTGGTCGCGGGTGACGACCCGGCCCGCGTCCCGCACCAGCACCCGCAGCAGGTCGAACTCCTTGGCGGTGAGCTGAAGCTCCTCCTCGCCCATCCACGCGCGGTGCGACTCGACGTCGATGCGCACGCCGTGGGTGGCCGGGGCCTGCGCGTGGGTCTCCACGGCGCCGCGGCGCAGCAGCGCCCGTACCCGCGCCAGCAGCTCCGCCAGCCGGAAGGGCTTGGTCACGTAGTCGTCGGCGCCCGCGTCCAGGCCGACGACGGTGTCCACCTCGTCGGCGCGGGCGGTGAGCACGAGCACCGGGAAGCCGTGGCCCTCGGTGCGCAGCCGTCGGCAGACCTCCAGGCCGTCCATGCCCGGCAGGCCCAGGTCCAGGACGAGGAGGTCGACGCCGCCCTGGAGACCCGCGTCCAGCGCAGTCGGTCCGTCCTCGCGCACCTCGACCTCGTACCCTTCGCGACGCAGGGCGCGGGCCAGCGGCTCCGAGATGGAAGCGTCATCCTCGGCGAGCAGTACTCGGGTCATGGAGGCGATGGTAGTCCGAGGGGATATGCCCGCGGAGCGCACAGGCAGCCGCGTGGGGAACACGGGAAGTCACGTGTCCCGATCGTGATCCATCTCTCACCCGAGGCGTTATCTACACGCGGAGACAACGACTTGGCAGAGACGGTATCGTCCAGGAGAACGTCTGTAAAACTCATTTTGAGACCTTCGGTTCCGCACGGCGCCGGAGGTTTCCGGTGCGTCCGTGGCCGCCGGAGGCGGGTGACCCCCCGCTCCCTGCGGGCCGGCGCCACCGCCACCGCCACCCCCCACACGGACGCGCCCCGTTCGTACGCCGCCGTACGCGCTGCCGCGTCCCGTGCCGACGCATCCGAGGAACCACTATGGCGTCCAGCCTCACCAAGGGCGACGCGGCCGGCCAGGAGACCCCTGCGCCCGGCGGCAGGACCTTCTTCGGCCATCCCATCGGCCTGGCCCCCCTCTTCCTGACCGAGATGTGGGAGCGCTTCAGCTATTACGGCATGCGCGCCCTGCTCGTGCTGTACCTGATCTCGGGCGGCCCGGACGCCAAGCACGGCAGCCAGGGCGGCGGCCTCGGGATGTCCGAGGGCGACGCGGTGGCCATCTACTCGGTGTACGTGGCCACGGTGTACCTGCTGGCCATGCCGGGCGGCTGGTTCGGCGACCGGGTGTGGGGGCCGCGCAAGACGGTGGCCGTCGCGGCGGGCGTGATCATGTCCGGCCACCTGGCGCTGGCCCTGCCCGGCCAGGGCCCGTTCTTCGCCGGCCTGGGGCTGGTCGCCCTCGGCTCGGGGCTGCTGAAGTCCAACATCTCCACGATGGTCGGACAGCTCTACAACGGCCCGCAGGACCCGCGCCGGGACGGCGGCTTCACGATCTTCTACATCGGCATCAACATCGGCGCCTTCGCCGCCCCGCTGACCATCGGCACGGTGGGCCAGGAGGTGAGCTGGCACCTCGGCTTCGCGATGGCGGCCATCGGCATGGGCCTGGGCCTGATCGCGTTCCTCGTCGGCACCCGCCACCTCAACCCGGTCAGCAGCGTCGTGCCGACCCCGCTGGCCGCCGAGGAGCGGCGCATGTGGCTGCGACGGGGCCTGGCGTGGCTGGCCGTCGCCGCGGTCTTCTACACCGCGGTCACCTGGAGCGGGCACTTCACCCTCAACTGGGCGCTGATCCCGATCACCGTCGCCGGCCTGCTGATCCCCACCGCGGTGCTGGTGCGCATCAAGCGCGACCGGGACCTGTCCGCGGCCGAGCAGGCCAGGGTCAGCGCCTACATCTGGATCTTCGTGGCCGCGGCCGTCTTCTGGATGATCTACGACCAGGGCGGCTCGACCATGTCCGCGTTCGCCGAGACCAAGACGGCGGACTCGGTCTTCGGCATCCACTTCCCGTCCTCGTGGTTCCAGTCGGTGAACCCGCTGTGGGTGATGGCCCTGGCCCCGGTCTTCGCCACGATGTGGCTGGCCCTGGCGCGGCGGGGCCGGGAGCCGGGGACGATGCAGAAGTTCACCGCGGCGCTGGTGCTGATCGGCGCCTCGTTCTTCCTGTTCATCGTCCCCATGTCGATGGCCTCGGACGGCACGGCGGTCAGCCCGGGCTGGCTGGTGGCGATGTACGGCGTCCAGACCATGGGCGAGCTGTGCCTGTCCCCGGTCGGCCTGTCGGTGACCACGAAGATGGCGCCGGCGAAGTACGCGAGCCAGATGATGGGCGTGTGGTTCCTGGCCGTCACGGCCGGTGACTGCACCACGGGCCTGCTGTCGATCGCGGGCGTCGACATGAGCGGCGAGGGGGTCATCGCGCTGGAGGCGACGGCGGCCACGCTCGCGGGGATGGCGGTCTGGACGTACCGCCGCAGGGTCGTACAGATGATGGGCGACGTGCACTGAGGCCGCCGCCTTCGGGCTGGTCCGCGCCGGGGGGGCGGTCCCTGCCGGGGCCCGGCCCGCGCCGTGTGCGCGTCGGCTGAGTCTGGCCGTGCTCGCGTGACGCCTGGGGCGCCAGGCGTCACGCGGGCGCGGCCATCTCCGCCCATACGGTCTTGCCGGTCCCGTCGGCATGGCGGACGACGCCCCAGTCCAGACACAGCCGCTGGACGATGAACATGCCGTGCCCGCCCGGCCGCCCCGCCCGGTGCGGCACGCGCGGGGCGGGCGTACCGCCGCCGAGGTCGACGACCTCCAGGCGCAGCACCTTGGCGGCGTGGCTGACGCGCAGTTCCTCGGGGCCGCCCGCGTGCAGGCACGCGTTCGTGACCAGCTCGGAGACCACGAGCAGGGCGTCCTCGGCCGCCGCCCGCTGGTCGGCCGTTGCCGCGGGCAGCCACCCCCAGTCGCGCAGCGCCTCGCGGGTGAAGTCGCGGGCGCGGGGTACGGCCCCGCTGGCCCCGACGAGCTGGAGCCTGCGGACCTCCCCCACGGGCGGCCTGGCGGAGGCGGCACCGCCGTCCGGCTCGGGGCCGGGGTCGCCCGGTGGGTACGGGCGGGTGGTGCTCATCAGCGCTTCACCTCACCGATTCACCGATGTGGAATGTTTGACGGACGTCTGTTTGTCAGGCATGTCGGAAGCGGGCGGGAGCCGAGGGGCGCTCAAGCTCCTGCCGACGAACGGACGGGACCGGGGCCGTGGGACCTCTTTCGATGGCCGGTGTGATCTCTCGGACGGTTTCAGCCTGTCTCCTGCCCGTCCCGGGCGTGGGAACACCAACCACTTGGGGATGGATCGCACCAGGCGGGCAAGACGGAGCAGACGCGCGGGTCACGCTCCGGTAACACCAGAGGTAACGTTCACTCCACGAGAGCCTGGTCCAGCGTCTCGTGCACCGTGAAGACGGTCTCCGCGCCGGTGATGGTGAACACGCGCGCCACCGCGGGACGCATGCCGACCAGGTGGACCGAGCCGCCCGCCGCCTCCGCCTTCAGCCGCGCGGCGAGCAGCACGTTCAGCCCGGTGGAATCGCAGAACTCCAGCGCGGAGCAGTCCACGACCACCCGCGTCCGCCCGTCCGCCAGGCACTGCTCCAGCGGCTCCCTCAGCAGCGCGGCCGTGTGGTGGTCGAGCTCTCCCGCGGGCGTCAGGACGGCGCTCACGCCGTGGTGGCCGACCCCGACCTCAAGCCGGCCCTTGCTGGCACTGCCGACTGTGCCGCGGTCCATGGGCGCACCTCTTCTGGTGTCTCGTCGCTGCTGTGCTGTGCTGCTGTGCTGTCGACAGCGCGCCAAGAACCCTACGCCCTCGCCAGAAGGTTCGGTACCCAAACGAAATGCACAAACCGTCCCATATCAATACCAAGGGCTTGCCATTTTGGGGGGAGTGCGAGTAGGCGTAGATGGGGTAGGGGGAAGGATGGCCCGGTAACGGGGGGAAGGATGCCCGGTCTCGAAAGGCGCCGCCCAGGGCAGCAAGGTCGATGGCATCGGTAGCCGTTGCCGAGAATGATGGAGGACAGCATGTCACCCCAGCTCGACGAATCGCGTGCCGAAACCTCGTCGGACGTCTGTGTTGTTCAGGACCAGGGCACGGGCGACTGGGAGGCGTGGGGCGGCTGTGCGCCGCGGGGCCCGCTGCCCGCGGCGGACGACCTGCCCGAGTCGGCGGATCCGACCGAGCTGGCGGCCCTGCCCGGCCTTCCCGAGATCCCGGCACCCGACGAGATCGGTCCCATGGACGCCCGGGCGCTGTCCAAGACCCTCTTCGCCCGCCTGACCGTCCTGGAAGAAGGCACGCACGAGTACGCGTACGTGCGCAACACGCTGGTCGAGCTGAACCTCGCCCTGGTGAAGTTCGCCGCCTCCCGGTTCCGCTCCCGCAGCGAGCCGATGGAGGACATCATCCAGGTGGGCACCATCGGCCTTATCAAGGCCATCGACCGCTTCGAGCTGAGCCGCGGCGTGGAGTTCCCCACGTTCGCCATGCCGACCATCGTCGGTGAGATCAAGCGCTTCTTCCGCGACACCAGCTGGTCGGTGCGGGTGCCACGGCGCCTCCAGGAGCTGCGGCTGGACCTGGCCAAGGCGGGCGACGAGCTGGCCCAGCGGCTGGACCGGGCGCCCACCGTCGCCGAGCTGGCCGAGCGGCTGGGCATCACGCCCGAGGAGGTCGTCGAGGGCATGGCCGCGAGCAACGCGTACACCGCCAGCTCGCTGGACGCCCAGCCGGAGGAGGACGACAGCGAGGGCGCGCTGGCCGACCGCATCGGCTACGAGGACCACGGCCTGGAAGGCATCGAGTATGTCGAGTCGCTGAAGCCGCTCATCGCCGAGCTGCCGCCGCGCGACCGGAAGATACTGTCACTGCGGTTCGTGGCGAACATGACCCAGTCGGAGATCGGCGAGGAGCTCGGCATCTCCCAGATGCACGTCTCCCGGCTGCTGTCCCGGACACTCACCCGGCTCCGCAAGGGGCTGATGGTCGAGGAGTGAGCCGAGGACAGGAGGAGCACGAGGACGGCGTCGGCGCCCGGGCCGCGCGGCGGACGGCGCCGGGCGCCCGCCGGGCCGTACCGGACGCCCGCCCGGCGGCCTGTCCCCGCCGGTAGCCCGGGGCCTGTCCCCGCCGGTAGCACCGGGGCGCGTACCCTGCACGCTTTCGGCGGGAACGCCCCGGCCGGGAACTCGCCCGCCAGCGCCACCCGTTTGACCTGTGACAAGTACCGGCCACCGGGCCGGTGGACGCAGGGGGGACGGGGGACCGGCATGACGCACGAGTTCCAGGCGCTGCCGCGCCGCGCGGCGGGGCCCCACCGGGTGCCGGCCCAGCGGGGTGCCGCGCCGCTGCGGCCCGGCGCGCCGCCGCGCGCGGGGGCCCCGGCCGCCCGGAATCACTACGTGGTGACGACCGAGCGCGTGCGCAACGAGATCCTCGTCCTGGACCAGGCCGAGGACTGGAGCACGGGCGCGGCCGTCAAGTGGCGCTGGAGCGCACCGCGCGCGGGCGAGGGCGGGCCGCGGTGGGGCGAGCTGGCGGACGTGCGGGTGCGCGCCACGCAGGCGTACGGCACGGTGGTCCTGGTCGCCATGGCCTGCGGCCGCGCGGCGATGGTGCGGCAGGCCACGAAGCGGGTCGTCTGGCAGGCCCTGGAGCCGCCCGGCGAGCCGCCGCTCGCCGTCGAGCGGCTGGCCGGCGGCGTCCTGGTCACCGCCTGCGGCGGCGCCGGCAGCCTGCGGCTGTACGCGGGAGCGTCGCACACGGCTCCGTTCAGGGCCGTGCCCCTGCCCGGCGCGCGCGGGGTGCTGTACGACCCGAGGCGCACCAGCCTGTGGGCGCTGGGCGACGGCAGGCTGCTGTGCTACCGGGTCACCGGCCGCGGCGAGGCCACCAAGCTGACGGCGACCGGCACGGTCGAGCTGCCGGACGCGGGCCGCGACCTCCAGCCCGTGTACGGGGACGAGGACGCGCTGTGGCTCACCGGCACGTCCGGCGTGTACCGGCTGGACCTCGCGACGATGACCTGCCGGGAGGTGGACGCCGGGCGGGGGGTGGCGTCGTACGTGAGCCAGCCCAGCGGCATACGGGTGCGGGTGCGGGCCGAGGGCAGGCCGCCGCACGGGTGGGGCTCGCCCACCGTGGACTTCCTGGACGGGCACGGCAGGCCGCTGTTCGGCCGTACGCGACCGGGGGCGGTGTTCACCCGGGCGCGGCTGTGGACTCCCGCCTTCCATTGAGCCGCGCCGCCGGTGTCGGAAGGGCGCGGCGGGCGCGGCCCGCTCAGATGCGGCGGACGCCGCCGCGCCAGACGGCCGCGACCAGGGGCACGCCGGGCCGGTAGGCCAGGTGCGTGTGGCTCGGGGCGTCGAGCAGCACCAGGTCGGCCCGGGCGCCGGGGCTGACGCGGCCGACGTCCTGGCGGCGCAGGGCCGCCGCCCCGCCCGCGGTGGCCGCCCACAGGGCCTCGTCCGGGGTCATCCGCGTCTCGCGCACGGCCAGCGCGATACAGAAGGGCATGGAGCTGGTGAAGGACGTCCCCGGGTTGCAGTCGGGCGAGACCGCCACGGTGACGCCCGCGTCCAGCAGGCGGCGCGCGTCCGCGTAGGGCGAGCGGGTGGAGAACTCGGCGCCGGGCAGCAGGGTCGCGACGGTGTCGCCCTGGGCCAGGGCGTCGACGTCGGCGTCGGTGAGGTGGGTGCAGTGGTCGGCCGAGGCGGCGCCCAGTTCCACGGCCAGCCGCACGCCGGGGCCGGCGGACAGCTGGTTGGCGTGCACGCGCAGGCCCAGGCCGCGCGCGGCTCCCGCGGCGAGGACCGCGCGGGCCTGGTCGCCGTCGAAGGCTCCGGCCTCGCAGAAGACGTCGATCCAGCGGGCGTGGGGCGCGCAGGCGTCGAGCATCGGACCGGTGACCAGGCCGACGTACGCGCCGGGATCGGCGGCGTACTCGGGCGGCACCACGTGGGCGCCGAGAAAGGTCAGCTCGTCGGTGTGAGCGGCGGCGGCGCGCAGCGAGCGGGCCTCGTCCTCGGCGGTGAGGCCGTAGCCGGACTTGATCTCGATGGTGGTGGTGCCCTGGAGCAGGGCCTCGCGGACGTACCGGGCCACGGTGCGGCGCAGCGCGTCGTCACCGGCCGCCCGGGTGGCCGCGACCGTGGTGCGGATGCCTCCGGCCGCGTACGGCCGACCGGCCATACGGGCGGCGAACTCCTCGGCGCGGTCGCCGGCGAAGACCAGGTGGGAGTGGGAGTCGACGAAGCCGGGGACGGCGGCGCGACCGGCGGCGTCGAGGTGACTGTCAGTGACGGGTGCTTTGCTTGTCGTACCGACCCAGGCGATGCGGTCGCCGTCGATGACGACGGCCGCGTCCTGGATCAGACCGAGGGGGCCCGCGCCCAGGGAGGGGTCGTTGGTGACGAGTGCGGCGATGTTGGTGACGAGGGTGCTCGTGGTGGCGGCAGCTGTGGCGGCCGGATGGCCCGAGGTCGCGGAGGCGGTGGCGGCGGCGTTCGGGGGGGTGGCGGGCGCGGCGGTTTCCGCGGCCGTGGCGGGCCTCTGGGCGGCCGGGCCCGGGCCGGAGCCGGCCGGAGGCGGGGCGGAGGCCGCCGCCGACGGGTCGCGGCCCTGCTCACGGCCCGGTTCCTGGGACCTCATCCCGGTGTCCTCCCCTTCTCCTTCTGCTTTTGCTTCTCCTTCGCCGCTGCCGTCGCGCGGGGGGCGTCACCGGTGCGGGGTGCGGCCGTCGGGGGCCGCCGTCGCGCGGTTCCGCCGTCGCTCCGGGGACCGCCGTCGCCCGGGGCGCCCGGGCCGCTTACGGGACCGTCGGCCGGCCCGCCGCTCCGGGCCCTCAGGCGCCGCGCACGGCCGCCACGGCCTCGGCCAGCGCCTCGGGGACGCGCGGCACGAGCTGGTGTCTGCCGTCCCGTACGACGTGGCGGCCGCCGACCACCGTATGCCGCACGTCCGCGCTGGTCGCCGCGAACACCGCCGTCTCGACCTCCAGTCCCGGCGGCGGCCCGGCGGTGCGGACCGAGTCCAGCGCGACGGTCGTGAAGTCGGCGAGCGCTCCCGGGGCGATCCGGCCCGCGTCGTCGCCCCAGCCCAGGGCGGCGTGCCCGGCCGCGGTGGCGGCGTGCAGCAGCTCGGCCGCCGTCCAGTGGCCGCGGGCCCGGGTGCGCAGTCGTTCGTCCAGCTCCAGGGCCCGGGCCTCTTCCAGGAGGTCCACGACCGCGTGGCTGTCGCTGCCCAGGCACAGCGCGGATCCGGCCCGCCGGAGTTCGGCGGCGGGGCCGATGCCGTCGGCCAGGTCCCGCTCGGTGGTCGGGCACACGCACACGCCGGTGGCCGACTCGCCCAGCAGCCGGATGTCGCCGGGGGTGAGGTGCGTGGCGTGCACGGCGGTCGTGCGCTCGCCCAGCACGCCGTGGTCGGCGAGCAGCCGCGCGGGGGTGAAGCCGTGGGCCTCGACGCAGGCGTCGTTCTCGGCGGTCTGCTCGGACAGGTGGACGTGCAGCGGGGCGGATCGCCGGGCGGCCCAGGCGGCGACGGTGGCGAGCTGGTCGGCGGGCACGGCGCGCACGGAGTGCACGGCGGCGCCGACCCGGGTGTTGCCGTCGCCGCGGAGCGCGTCGGCGCGCTCGGCCCAGGCGTCGGCGGTGCCGTCGGAGAAGCGGAGCTGGTGCCGGTCGGGAGCGGCGCCGAAACCGGAGGAGAGGTAGCAGGTGTCGAGGAGGGTGATGCGGATGCCGGCTGCGGCGGCGGCCGCGATCAGGGCCTTGCCCATGGTGTTCGGGTCGTCGTAGCGCCCGCCGCCGGGCGGGTGGTGCAGGTAGTGGAACTCACCCACACAGGTGATCCCGGCCATGGCCATCTCGGCGTAGGCGGCGCGGGCCAGCGCGAAGTAGCTCTCGGGGGTGAGGGCGTCGGCGACGGCGTACATCACCTGCCGCCAGGCCCAGAAGGAACCCGGGGCCCGCCGCCCGCCCACGGGGACGGGGCCCGGCCCGAGGAGGCCCGGCGCCCCAGGTCCCGGCGCGCCGGATCCCTGCCCACCCGCGCCCGGCCCGGCCTCGGGCCCGACCGCCTTCGCACCGCCGTCGGCCGCGCCGCCCGCGTAGACGCCGCCCGCGGGGGCGCCCGGCCCTGGTGCGGAGGTGTCCCGGCCGTCCTCCCCGCCCCGCGCGGGCCCGGCGGCCGCGCCCTGGACGGTGCCGCGCAGGGCGCGGTGGAAGGCGTGGCTGTGCGCGTTGGCCAGGCCGGGGATGGTCAGGCCGCGCAGTTCGACGCCGCCGACGGGCGGGCCGGAGGCGCCGGTCCGTACGGCCGCGATCCGCCCGTCGGACCGGGTGACGATCACCACGCCCCGTTCCACGGCGCCGTCGAGCCACGCGTGCTCCGCCCAGTAGGTCTGCGCCGTCAGCGACACGCCAGCGCCTCCAGTACGTCGGCAAGTGCGGTCACCCCGGCGAGGCAGTCGTCCTCGTCAGCCGACTCGGCGGGCGAGTGGGACACGCCGGTGGGGTTCCTTACAAACAGCATCGCAGTTGGGACGGATGCCGACAAAATGCCCGCGTCGTGGCCCGCTCCGGTGGGGAGGACGGGAGCCCCGCCGAGGAGCACGGCGAGCCGGTCGCGCAGGCCGTGGGCGAAGTCGGTCACGGGCGTGAAGGACTCCCGGGTGACCCGGACGGCCACACCGTCTCGGCGCCCCCGCTCGGCCGCGGCCTGCTCGATCGCGGCGACCACGGCGGCCAGGGTCTCCTCGTCCGGCGCCCGGCAGTCCAGCCAGCCGCGTACGAGGGAGGGAATGGCGTTGACGCCGTTCGGCTCGACGGCGACCTTGCCGAAGGTCGCGAGGGCCCCGGCGAGGCGGGCCTTCTTACGCGCGGCCAGCACGGTGGTGGCGTAGGTGAGCATCGGGTCGCGGCGGTCGTCGATCCGGGTGGTCCCGGCGTGGTTGGCCTCGCCGTGGAAGTCGAAGCGCCATCGGCCGTGCGGCCAGATGGCGGAGGCGACGCCCACGGCCTGTCCGGCCGGGGCCCGGGTCCTGGCGGGGGCGGGGGCTCCGGGGGTTCCGGCGCCCGCGCTGCCGGTCCCGGCGGGTCCGGCGGTCCCGGCGGCCCGGGCCCCGACCTGGGCCCCGGCAGGCCCGGCGGGGACGGCGGCACCGGCCGTCCCGGCGGGTCCGGAGATCCCGGCGGGTCCGGCGGCCTCGGCGCCGGGGGCGGCTCCGGCGGTTCCCGGGGTTCCGGCGGCCTCGGCGGCTCCGGCCGCGGTGCCGGGGGCTGTCCCGGGGCCCGGGTGCCGCCCGGCGCCCGCGCTGCCCGTCCCGGCCCCCGGCCCCGCCTCGGCTCCGAGGCCCGGGCGGCGCGCCGTTCCCGGGCCCTCCGCCCCGGAATCGCGCCCGGATCCGGCTGCGGCTGCTTCAGCCAGGCCGTCCCCCGGCCGACCGGACCCGTCCGGCCAGGTGGCCGCTCCCGGGCCGCCAGGCGCCGGGCCCTCGCCCTCGTCGGGCAGGGTGGCCAGCGTGCGGCCCTGCTCCAGGTGCAGCTCCACGAACGCGCCGATGCGGGCCAGCCGCTCCGGGTCGGGGCCGATGGCGTCCGGGTCGTACCCGGCGCGCTTCATCGCCTGCGCCAGGGTGATCCCGTCGGCGTCGCGCAGGGCCCGCGCCCGCTCGGGTTCGAGCTGTCCGGCGGCGAGCCGGGAGCCGACGCAGGCGAGCCCGAAGCGGGCGCCCTCCTCGTCGCCGAAGTTGACCACGGCCAGCGGCCTGCTCGGCCGGGCGCCCCGGACGCGCAGCTCGTCCAGCGCGGCGAAGGCGGAGACGACGCCGAGGGGTCCGTCGAAGGCGCCGCCGTCGGGCACCGAGTCGAGGTGGGAGCCGGTCACCACGGCGTCTCCGGCGTCCGGGTCGCCGAGCCAGGCCCACTGGTTGCCGTTGCGGTCCGTCTCGTAGCGCAGCCCGCGCGCCTCGGCCTGCGCCCGGAACCAGGCCCGGCACCCGGCGTCCGCCTCCGTCCACGCGTACCGCCGGTAGCCGCCGGTGTCGGCGTTCCGGCCGATGGGCAGCAGCTCGCGCCACATGGCGCGGAAGGAGGCAGCCCCCGCGCTCCCCGCACCGCCGCCGTGCCCGGCCCGGCTGTCGGCCTCCGGGCCCGGGCGGTCCGCCGAGTCCCGGCCGCGGTCCACCCCGCCCGGGCCGCTGCCGCCCGCGCCACCGGCGGGCCGGGCGGCCGCGGACCTTCGGGGCTGCGCGCCTGCTCCGTTCCCGGCCCGCTCACCCGCCGAGCGGGAACCTTCGGGGCGCGAGGAGTCCGCAGCCGCCGGGGCCGGGCCGTTCCCCGGGCCCTTGTCGCCGCCGCCCACGCCCGTACCGGCACCGGGCCCCGCGCCCGGCTCCTGTCCGCAGCCACCACCGGGCGGCGCTCCGGCGGTCTGGGCGTCGGCGGCGCCCCGGTCGCCGGTCACGCCGTCCCGCCCAGGACGGGCCCGCGGCCTTCCCGGTCCGGGCCGGGCGGAACCGCCCGTACCCCGGCCGGATCGGCCCCCGGCGGCGCCGGGCCGTCCTCGCGCATCGGGACCCGCACCCCGCGCTCCCCCGCCACCGCCTCCGCCCGCTCGTAGCCCGCGTCGACGTGCCGGATGACGCCCATGCCCGGGTCGTTCGTCAGCACGCGGCGGATCTTCTCGCCCGCCAGCGGCGTGCCGTCGGCGACCGTGACCTGCCCCGCGTGCAGCGAGCGGCCCATGCCCACGCCGCCGCCGTGGTGGATCGACACCCAGGAGGCGCCGGAGGCGACGTTGACCATGGCGTTCAGCAGCGGCCAGTCGGCGATGGCGTCGGAGCCGTCGCGCATCGCCTCCGTCTCCCGGTACGGCGAGGCCACCGAACCGCAGTCCAGGTGGTCCCGTCCGATGACGAGCGGCGCTGCGAGCGTGCCGTCGGCGACCATGGCGTTGAACCGCTCGCCCGCCCGGTCCCGCTCGCCGTAGCCGAGCCAGCAGATCCGCGCGGGCAGCCCCTGGAAGCGCACCCGCTCCCCGGCCAGCCGGATCCAGCGCGCCAGCGACGCGTTCTCCGGGAACAGGTCGAGGACGGCCCGGTCGGTGGCCGCGATGTCGCGCGGGTCCCCGGACAGCGCCGCCCACCGGAACGGCCCCTTCCCCTCGCAGAACAGCGGCCGGATGTAGGCGGGCACGAAGCCGGGGTAGTCGAACGCCCGCGCGTAGCCCGCCAGCTTCGCCTCGCCGCGCAGCGAGTTGCCGTAGTCGAAGACCTCCGCGCCCGCGTCCTGGAACCCGACCATGGCTTCCACGTGCGCGGCCATGGACTCGCGGGCCCGCCGCGTGAACTCGGCGGGCTTGGCCGCCGCGTACGCCGCCATGTCGGCGTGCGCCACGCCCACCGGCAGGTACGACAGCGGATCGTGGGCGCTGGTCTGGTCGGTGACGATGTCCACGGGCGCGCCGGACGCGAGCAGCCGCGGCAGCAGTTCGGCCGCGTTGCCCAGCACGCCGACCGACAGGGCCCGGCGCTCGTCGCGCGCGGCCACGGCGAGCCGCAGGGCGTGGTCGGCGGAGTCGGCGCGCAGGTCGAGGTAGCCGTGGCCGATGCGCCGCTCGATGGCGCGCGGGTCGCAGTCGACGCAGACGGCGACGCCGCCGTTCATGGTCACCGCGAGCGGCTGCGCGCCGCCCATGCCGCCGAGCCCGGCCGTCAGCGTGATCGTCCCGGCCAGGCTCCCGCCGAACCGCTTCGCCGCCACGGCCGCGAACGTCTCGTACGTGCCCTGGAGGATGCCCTGCGTGCCGATGTAGATCCACGAACCCGCGGTCATCTGCCCGTACATGGTCAGGCCCAGCGCCTCAAGCCGCCGGAACTCCTCCCAGGTGGCCCAGTCGCCGACCAGGTTGGAGTTGGCGATCAGCACGCGCGGGGCCCACTCGTGCGTCCGCATCACCCCCACCGGACGCCCGGACTGCACGAGCAGCGTCTCGTCGGACCCGAGCGTGCGCAGGGTCCGCACCAGCGCGTCGTACGAACGCCAGTCGCGCGCCGCCTTGCCCGTACCGCCGTAGACGACCAGCTCGTCGGGGTGCTCGGCGACCTCCGGGTCGAGGTTGTTCTGGAGCATGCGCAGCGCGGCCTCCTGCGGCCAGCCCCGCGCGCTGAGCTCCGTGCCGCGCGGGGCCCGCACGGGTCGCGGTCCTGACATTGAGACGTCCGCCTTCCTGCCACCGCCGGGCCGATCCCGCTACTGGATCAACATATTCACATACTTCAACGCTGAATACACTCAGTCAACATGGGCAGGCACTCTCTCCTCTCCACAGGTCCGGCCACGGCGGACGCCGGTGCCCCGACCGTCCAGGACGCCGACCCGTTGAGCGGCCCGGGGGCCGCCCTCACCCGGTTCCGCCCGCCGCCTGGGCGCGCACGAGAAGCGTTCCCACCGGCTTTCCATCGGGAGGCGGTACAACCACGGCCGTGACGGCGTCGAATCCGGCCCTCCACGACGGACAGTCCGTCCGGCTACTGTCGGTCGCGCGCGCCAGGCGGTCCACGCCGTTCGACAGGCCGCTGTGCTGGTTCCCGGCCGGGTGGCGTGCCTTGAGGAGTCGGCCGCCGCTGTTGTGACCCTGGCCGCCTCCCGCGAACGCGTTACGTGGTGCCACGGCGTGGCGGGTGATCCGATACGTCTGCACGCATGGGTTCAGGTCGGCGGTCAGCCTGTCGCCGAACCGGAGTCCATTACGCGCTACACCCCGCTTCGTACGATCTGATATGAGAAACGGAGACAGCACAATCAGCACTGAAAACAACGATACGGCCGCGCCCGGCTGGTGGCTGCGCGGCGACGAGGTCGCACTGGGCCCGTACGTCCGCCGCCTGGTACCCGTGTACTGGCGCTGGGAAACGGACCCGCGTGCGCTGCTCGGCTACGGGCAGCAGTACCCGGAAGCTGTCGAGACCCGGGACGACGTGTTCACGAGTCAGTCGAGGGACGGGAACCCGTACTTCACGATCTACGATGTCACCGGCGAGCGTCCTGTCCCGATCGGGATGAGCAACATCATTGTGGACAACAGGACGCGGACTGGCGAACTCGTCATTCTCCTCGGCGAGGAGGGGCGGGGAAGAGGTCTGGCAACCGAGGCGATCCGCCTGACACTGGACTACGGCTTCCACATCACCAACCTGCGGAATATCTATCTTTCGGTACTGGCCCCGAATACGGCTGGAATCCGCGCCTACGAAAAGGCCGGATTCGCCTTGATCGGCCGACGCCGGAACTCTGGTTACTGGCTTGGGGAAGTCGTGGACCACGTGTTCATGGATGCCATCCCAGAGGACTTCCCCGGCCCATCGGTGCTCAAGCCGCAACTCGGCGAGCCTCGGCCGTAAGGAACGGGATCCCGCGTGAGCGTATCAGCCCGGTCTTTCGGGTACCGGATGGCAGTCGCTTGCGGGCACCTTGCGTTGTGACGGGGCGGGGTAGGGTGCGTTTCGTGATCCCTACTGTCAAAGGGTGTACTGAGATGCCGGTCAGGCGTGTGGTGCTTCCGCTGGTCGTCTGGGTGGCCGTGGTGCCGTGGCTGCTCGCTACGGCGACGACCATACTGCTGGGGTTCTCGCAGGAGTCGGACGGGCTGTTCTTGACGTTCGGTACCCGGATGGCGCTGGTGCCGCTGCTGGTGGCCGGTGAGGTCGTCGGCGTGGTGGCGGCCTTCCGGCACTATGACGGTCTGCGCTCCGACTTTTGGCCGGGAGCCGGGCTGGCGTTTGCTCTTCTGGCGCTGTTCACCGTGGTGGGGGTGGCCACGACGTGGGGCGAGTGGGGCGGACTGTTGCTGATCTGGGCCCTGTACACCGGCTATGTGTTCTTCGTGTTCATCTTCGGCGGGATGGCCTGGAAGAAGGTATTCGCCTAGCTTTTGGCGGTATGAGGAAGGCCCACGGCGGCGCGCCGCGGGCCTTCCTCATGCTCGGAGGGTCAGCGCCTCCGGTCGAGGGAACGGGAAACGGGTCGTCCCTGCGCGGCCCGGGACTCAGGTGAGGTGGTCGAGCTGGCCGGACTTGACCGCGCTTATGAACTCCCGGAGCCGGGCGGGGGTGGTGATGATGACCTCGGCCGGAGTGTCGCTCTCCCGTAGCTTGATACGTCCGCCAGCGGCAGCGAGTTCGATACAATGATCGATCACGTCATGACCGGAGAACGAAGACTTACGCCAAACAATCGGACCGAGCATATCTTTACCTTCAAATTTCCTGTGCGACACGGCGAATGAAATCACGGGACTCTCCCGCCGACAAGGAGAACCGCACCACCTTGTCAAGGAGCAATCGGTATCTCACGAGCTGGGACTTCGCGTCGATCTGCAATGGGGCGGGCCAGGAAGCGTCGAGCCGCACAGTGTCCAGTTCGGGCACCGGTCCGCCCACGTAGAGCATGGAGTTCCCGGCACCACCGAACCCGTCGACATCGAAGGGGACGACCCGAACGGTGACGTGCGGGTGATCGGACCGTTCCAGGATAAACGCAAGCTGCTCCCGCTGGACCTTCCGGTCGGCGACCCGGGTTCGGAGGGCAGCTTCGTGGATGAGCACCTCCCACGGGAGCACTGGGTCCCGATCCAGGACATCCCGGCGCTGTAGCCGAAAGGACACTCGGGGCGCGAGGTCCTGCGGCGACGACTCAGAAAGACCGTAGGCGAAGAGAGCACGGACGTATGCCTCGGTTTGCAGCAGACCCGGCACATAGGCCGCCTCGAACATGCGGAGGTAGGCGGCGTGATGTTCCAGCTCGGCAAGGTCCAGAGCCGCGTGAGGCAGGACCCCGCGATACTTCTCCCACCACCCCTTGCCACGGTCGGTGGCCATCGCGACCAACTCATCGATCAACGCCCCATCGAAGCAGGCGTACTCAGCGGCCATCCGCCGCAGCCGTTCCTCGCTGACGCCCGTCCGCCCCGCTTCCATGTGACTCATCTGCGCCGCAGTCGTTCCGACCCGGTCGGCAGCCTCGCGGGCGGTCATGCCCGCCGCCTCGCGCATCTTGCGCAGCTCGGCGCCCAGCCGCTCCTGACGCGCCGTGGGATGACTCCTCAGCGCCATGCATCCCTCCCTCCTCGCCCCTGACAGCCTGCCAGGCGCACGCCGCACCGATCCAACCAGATTCCAACGAGCCATCGCCACAATCTTGTGGCGCCGCAAGGTTGTGGCGTACTGTGCGTGTCACGCTCGTCACACAGTGACGGCGGCCATTCGGCAGCGTACTGCCGCCCTCCATCCCTCCTGCCCTGCCCCCGGCATGCCCGCAGGAGGCCCGACACCTCGCGGAGGTCCGCATGGAGACACCGACCACTCAGCCCGCCGCCCCGAACCTGACCCCCTGGGAGATCTCCCCGGAGACCTACGACGAGGAGCTGCGCGGCCTCGTCGTCGCGCTCGCGCCCCGCTTCTTCGTCATCGTCCAGGAGTACGAGGTGGAGCCGGGGGTGAACGACGCCGCCGTCGCGGCCTGGGGCATGGCCTTCGAGGACGGGCCGGTGCGGGTGGTCGGGGCTGACGGCACCGGGAGTCTCACCCTCGCGTCGCCCGACCGCGCGGTGTGCTGGTACAGCCGGCCGAAGGGGGACGGCACGGTCTCGGCCAAGCTGCTCTGGCTCCCCGCGCCCGACCCGGCCGACCTCCAGCAGCCCGCGCCGGAGCCCGCTGCCGCCTGAGCGGGCCGCATCGCGCGACACCGCACGGCCGCGCGCTCAACGTGCGTGGACGGCCGGGGACTCCTCGCCGTCCACGCCAGCGCCGTAACACACCGTGCTACGATTCTCTCATGACCGCCAAAGAGCGCTTCAGCATCAGCATGGACCCGGCTGTCCGCGCCGCGCTCAGAGAGCGCGCCGAAGCGATGGGCCTTGACGTGTCGGCCTACATCACGGCGTCCGTACGGCGCCAGCTGGCGGAGGACGCGCTGGTCGCGCAGCGCTTCGCGGAGGTCGACGCCGCGATCGCGGCCACCGAGGCGATGCGGCCTCCCGCCGGTGCCGAGCCGTTGATCGACGAGGCCGAGTTGGAAGCCGCCCGCGCCGGAATGGCGAGGGCCTTGGCGCCCTCGGCGGAAGAGGCCGCGTGACCTCAACGGTCTTCGTGTACGACGCGGGGATGCTGATCGCCCTGGAACGACAGGAGAGGTCGGCGCTCGTCCTGCACACGGTACTCAGCGAGTACGCGCACCCTCCGGTCATTCCCCTGCCTGTGCTGGCGCAGGCGTGGCGACCTGGCCGGTGGACGCCGCTGACCCGCGTCATTCCGCAGTGCGTCGTCTTCGGCGCCCGCACGCCGCAGTCACCGCCTTGCGGGGTCTGCCAGGCCGGGCACGTCGAGGAGGACGCCAAACGGGCGGGCCGACTGCTGGCCGTGGCCGCGCTGCCCGAGGAGAAGCGGCCAGACGCGGTGGACGCGCTGGCCGTGGTCATCGCGGCCCGGCACGCCGAGGCGGTCCTGGTCACCTCCGACCCGCGCGATCTCGCAGCGTACCGGGACGCTCTGGCGGGGTCTCCCGAAGGCGTACGGGTCCTCTCCGTCCCGGACATCGCCGGTTTCCTGGCAGGCAAGCGCGTGCTGCGCTGAGCCGACCACCGTTCGGGTCCGTACCCTGGGTGCGCATGACAGGCAACCCGGCCACGGCCGCCGCCTCCCTGGCCGACCGCCGCGACCGCGCCGTACGGGCCGCCGTCGCCCAAGGGCTGATCGGCCCCGACCAGCCCGTCCTCGGGCTGCTCGACGTGGCGGCCGTACGGGCGCAGGCCGCCGACCTGCGGGCGGCGTTCGCGGCGGTCGCGGCACCCGGCACGCCGGTGCTGCACGCCTTCGCCGTCAAGGCCGCCGCCCTCGTGCCCGTACTGCGGCTGCTCGCCGACGAGGGCCTGGGCTGCGAGGTGGCCAGCCCCGGCGAGCTGGCCCTGGCCCGCGCCGCGGGCGTACCGGCGGAGCGGACCGTGCTGGACTCGCCCGCCAAGACCCCCGCCGAGTTGCGCGAGGCCCTGGACCTGGGCGTCGCGGTCAACGCCGACAACCCGCAGGAGCTGGCCCGCCTCGACGCGCTCGTGGCGGCCGGGCCCACCGCCTCCCCGCTCGGCCTGCGCGTCAACCCGCAGGTCGGCGGCGGCAGCATCGACGCGCTCAGCACGGCGACGGCGACCTCGAAGTTCGGGGTGGCGCTGCTCGACCCGGGCGCGCGCGAGTGGGTCGTGCGGGCCTTCCTGGACCGGCCCTGGCTGACCCGGCTGCACACCCACACCGGCTCGCAGGGCATCCCGCTGGAGCTGATGGCGGCGGGCGTACGGGCGGCGTACGAGCTGGCCGAGGAGGTCAACGCGGCGGCCGGACGGCGGCAGATCGACACCCTCGACATCGGCGGCGGCCTGCCCGTGAACTTCGCCTCCGACGAGACCACGCCCACCTACCGCGCGTACGCCGAGCTGCTGCGCGCCACCGTGCCCGGCCTGCTGGACGGGCGGTACGGGCTGGTCACCGAGTTCGGCCGGTCGCTGCTGGCCAAGGCGGGCACGGTGCTGGCCCGCGTGGAGTACGCCAAGTCGGCGGGCGGGCGGCCCATCGCCGTCACCCACGCGGGCGCGCAGCTCGCCACGCGCACGGTGTTCGCGCCCGCGTCCTGGCCGCTGCGGGTGGCGGCGTACGACGCGGAGGGCGCGCCCAGGGCGGACGGGCCGGAGGGGCCGGTGGCGCAGGACGTGGCGGGGCCGTGCTGCTTCGCGGGCGACCTGGTCGCCGAGAACCGGCCGCTGCCCCGGCTGGCGGCGGGCGACCTGGTGGGCCTGCTGGACACCGGCGCGTACTACTTCTCCAACCACTTCGCGTACAACAGCCTGCCCCGGCCCGGCGTCTACGGGTATGCGGTCGCGCCGGACGGCGAGGTCCGCTTCGCGACCGTACGGGCGCAGCAGACCGTCGAGGAGATCGTCGCGGAGAGCGGCGGCGGGCACGCGGGGGACCTCACCGCGCTGGTCTGACCCGGCGCCCGTATTCGGCTCACTCCACGAACAGCCCCCGCTCCGCCGCCCGCGCGTCGAACTCCTCCATGCGCGCCTGCGCGTCCGGCACCGCGTCGCACATGGCCTCCAGCAGCACCCGGCCCAGCAGCATCGGCGCGCACGCGGTGTCGAACGCGAGGCCGGTGCCCACGGCGGCGGGCAGCAGCAGGTCGCTGTGCCGGGCGACCGGCGCGAACGCGCTGTCCGCCACGGTCACCACCGTCAGGCCCGCCTCCCGCGCGTACGACAGCGCGTCGACCACCTCGCGCGGGTGGCGCGGTAGCGCGAAGCACAGCAGTGCGGTGGCGCCCGCGCGGGCGGCGGCGTCCAGGCGGTCGGCGAGCATGCTGCCGCCCTCGTCCAGCAGCCGCACGTCCGGGTGCACCTTGCGGGCGAAGTACGCGAAGCCGCCCGCCTGAGCGGCGGCGGCGCGCAGGCCGAGGACGGGCAGCGGGCGGGAGGCGGCGAGCATCCGGCCCGCGCGTACGACGGGGGCGGGGTCGGCCAGCAGGGCCGCGAGGTGGCGCAGGTTGTCGATCTCGGCGCGTACGGCCTGCTGGTACGCGTTGTACGAGCCCTCCGGGGCCTGGTCGGCGGCGGGCGGGACCTCCCGCAGGTGCCTGCGCAGGGCCGGGTAGCCGTCGAAGCCGAGGGCGACCGCGAAGCGGGTCACGGACGGCTGGCTGACCCCGGCCAGCTCGGCCAGTTCCACGCTCGACAGGAACGGCGCGTCCGCCGCCCGGCGCACCATGCAGTGGGCGATGCGGCGCTGGGTGGGGGTGAGCCGGTGGCCCTCGAAGAGGCGCTGTAGGCGGGCCGCGCCGACCGTCTGGCCGGTCGTCGCCGTCTGGCCGGTCGTCGCCGTCTGGTCGGTCGTCGCCGCCCGGTCGGTCGTCGTCGGCTCGTCGGTCGTCGTCGGCTCGTCGGTCGTCGTCGCCGTCGGCCCGGTCATCGCCGTCGGCCCCGCCGTGTCCGTCGACGGCCGCGCCGAGGGCTCCGGCTCCCGGCCCTCCGGCCGTGTGTCCGGCGTGCCGCCCATCGCTTCCTCCTGGCCCGCTCCCAGCCGTACGCGCGCCACCCGACGCGCCGCCCCGACCGTTATATTCACGGCCCAGGGGCGTTGCATGACTATATGCAGCCCAGGCGGAGGCCGCCACGCCCCCGTAAAGACGGCAGCCGCCCGCCCGGCCGCCCGGCGTACCGGGGCGGCGGGCGGGCGGCCGGGGGCCGGGCGGAACCCGTCAGCGGGCGGGCCGCCCGACTTTCAGCGGTGCCCTGGATTCAGCCCGTCTTTCAGCGGCGCCTGGTTTCAGCGGTGCCTGGGGCGATACCTCCGGCTCACCATCGCTATCGCCGCGCCCGAACCGACCGCCAGGACGGCGAGGGAGAGCATCTCCCACATGCCGGGGGTACCGGTGTGGGCGAGCGACCCGCCGTCCGGGTCCGGGGCGTTCGGCACCTGGGGCGCCGGCGGCACCGATGCCGACGGCACCGGTCCGGGTGACGGGGATGCCGGCGGCGGCGAGGTGGGCGGCTCGGACGTCGGCGGCGGGGACGTCGGCGGTGTCGGCTCGGGGACGTACACGCCGGCGTCGATGGTGTGGTCGACCCCTCCCGGCTTCGTCGGCGCCGTGACCGGCGCGTATCCGTCGCACAGCCGCCCGGTGGTCGGCGGGGTCACGTTGGAGTCGTGTGCCCGGTCGGCACCGGCCCGCGGGAGCGTGAACCGCAACTCGTCAGCCGTCGGCTGGCCCGGCACCTTGCTGGTGTCCGCGGTGCACACGTCGAACTGCACGGTGTACTTCGCGCCCGGCGTCAGCTCGTAGGCGGCGCCGACCCCGCCGAAGTAGTACTCGCCGGCGGCGTTCGTCCTGGTCGTGGCGACCTGCTTGCCGTCGGCGTCCAGCAGGTTGATCGTCGCGTCCGGGAGCAGCACGTGCCCGGCGTCCTGGATGCCGTTGTGGTCGCCGTCGAACCACACCACGTTGCCGATCTGGATCGGCGCGTTCGCCGCCGCGTACGCGATGTCGCCGAGCCCGCCGGCCTTGCCGAACCCGCCCTGGTCCCGGCTGACGAACTGGTATCCGTTGGCCTTCGGAGCGTTGCCCGGACCCTGGCCGGTGGTGATGTCGAAGTACCCGGTGCCGGAGGTCGCGACGTCGACGACCGGGTCGAACTCCGTGCTGACGACCCACTGCTGCTGCGGAATGTAGGCCACCGACCCCAGCGAGGTCTCCTGGTGCGGGCCGGCGAAGTAGTCGCCCGGGAAGTACTCGGCGACGTCGGCGCCCTGGCCACCGCTGTTGGCGGGAGTGGCGTGGTTGGGGCAGCTCCCGGTGCCCTCCCAGTCGTATGCACCGGTGGGAGTGGCGCAGACCATGACGATGTCACCACCGGCCATGCCGGACTCCGGCGTGTTGTTCCCCGGGCGGGGGTCCAGCCCTCCCCAGCCGAGCACGTCCATGAACCGGTCGCGGAAGCCCAGGATCATCGAACCGTCGCGGGCGAAGGCGAGCGAGGTGAGCTCCGGCTGCGGCTCGATGAAGGCGCCGCCCGGGCTCTTCTCGTCCCACCTGTCCAGGCTGGTGTTCCACGGGTTCCAGTGGGTGGCCTGCTCGACATTGGCGACACTGCTGATGACGGCGCCGCGTTTGGCCGTGAGCGGGTGGTCCAGCACCGGGGTGAACCGCTTGCCGTCATAGGTGTAGACGACGGCTTTCAGGTCCGCGCGCTGCTGCGTGCTCTCCGCGCTGCACACGCCGCCGACGTACAGCGTGTTGTTGTGGACTTCGAGACCGGACGGCCGCCAGTCACCGGGGCTCGCGCACCCCGGGTCCGGGATCGGCACCGTCGACCTGGGCGCCGATGCGGTGGCCCCTGTGGCGTCGAAGCTCACCAGGCTGCGGGTGCGCAGGTTCACCGCGTACAGCGTGGAGCCGTCCTCCGACAGGGCTATGCTGCCGATGCTCTCCTTGCCCGGTGCGTCGACGAACCCGGGGTCCTTGATCATGTTGGCGCTGTCGTGCGGCGTCACCGCGGCGTCCGGCACCCGCGCGAACAGCTTCGGCGCTTCGGAGCCGCTGACCGGCACCGTGTAGATCGCGCCACCGCCCTCCGGCCCGTACGCGGCGTACCGGCGGGCGAACGCGCTCTGGAACAGCCGGCCCTGGTACTTGTCGTACGCCAGCCCGTACGTCGTGCCCACCTGGGCCTGCGTGGTCAGCGTGACCGGGCACGCCACGTCGGCGGGACACGTGCCCCGGGCATTCGTCCCGAACGCCACCAGCGCCCGGGGGTCGGTCCCGCCGGGGCCGTTCTGGACCGGCACGTAGTACCGCGAGTCCGGCAGCGCGTAGTCGGCCGCGTCCCACACCCCGGTGATCACCGAGGCGTCTTTCCCGTCCGACACGTCCACGAACGACGTGAAGCTGTCGAAGTGGTTCTCCGCCGTCGAGGCCGGCGCCGCCCGCAGATAGTCGCTGTACGGCGCCGGGACGGTGACGTCGACGCGGTACCGGCCGCCGGTCAGCGCGCTCGACGGCGGCACGATGACCTTCCCGGTCGCGTCCGTGGTGCCGGTGACGTGATGGCCCGCCGCGTCGGAGACGTCGACCTTCATGCCCCGCTGCGGCACGTCCATGGTCGCGTTGATCACGCCGGTGCCGAAGAAGTCCCGCAGCACCTGGACCGTCACCGCGCCGTCGGCGGCCGACGCGCTGGCATCGCCGGCGCCTGTCGCCATCGTGCCCATGGCGCCGCCGACCAGCAGCAGACCGGATAACCCCGCCCGCGCCAACCTAGGTATCGGCATGGGTCTCCCTTCGCTTCATCGCCCAGTGAATAGCCCCCCTACCGTACAGATTGACGGTCCGTCACACGATGGGAACCGAGAGGTTTGTTGGGAGCCTGTTAGCATCCCGCCGCGTGCGGAGTATGAGGAAGCGAAAAAGTCCCTTACGGCGTGCGGCGGACCGGCGCCGGTGGTCGCTGCCACGGCCACGGTGGGTGGCAATCGCCGTCGGCGTCGCGGCTGCCGCGTTATCCGCTTTTCTGGCCATCTTTCTGGCTGTCGGCGACGGCGGCGGCCCGGCCGGCCGGCGCGCGCTGACCGCGGACGAGGCGAACCGGCTGGCGATCACGCGGTTTCTCAACTACCAGGCCACGGGCCGCGCGGTGACGATCACCGTGCCGGGCACCGCCGGCGAGCTGGTCGTCACCGCGTCCGTCGACTACCGCGCCAAGCGCGGCTACGGGGTGGTGCACGGCTCCGGGCGCGACACGTCCAGCGACGGGCTGATCGCGTGGTCGGCCGGCACCGTGTCGGTCCACCCCACGGCGGACGCCCCGGCGACCGCACCGGCGTCGCCGCCCGGGTCGGGCTGGTACAGCCGCCCGCTGGAGACGTCCGGCAGCTCCCTGGACACGTCGCTGGCCATCGCGCTCGGACTCGGCAGCGACCGGCCGGACAACGCCGAACTGGTGCGGCAGAACGGCGCCGCCTGGCTGGGGAAGGCCCGGTTGCACGGCCACCGCGTGGACATCATGACCGGGCCGGACGCCCGCGCCAAGGCCGGTTCGTCGGGCACCGTGCGCTACTGGCTCGGCCCGGACGGCACCATGTACCGGATGCGGGCCGAGGTGGCCTCCGAGTCACGGCCGGTGACCGTCGATTTCGACACCCAGGGCTACGTTCCGGTACGGCCGGTCCCCGGAGTCACCCCGGCGCGGTAGCCGGGACCCCGGCGCGAGAGCCGGAAGCCGGGAGCCGGGAGTCGCCCCGGGTCGGTCGCCGCCGCTCAGGACGTCCGCACCCGCGCGCTGCCGGCGAGCAGCGACGCCGACGGCAGCCGGACGCCCGCGGTGTCCGGCAGCGCCGGAACGGCCGGTACGACGGTCGGGCCGGCGGTGGCGGCATGCGGGAACTGCGGCTGCGGGCCAGGAGCGGCCACGTCGGTGAACGGGACACCGCCAGGCGCCGTCGGCCTCTCCCAGGTGCCGGACGGCGTGGCCGAGGTGGCGGAGACGGGGCAGGACGCGGTCGCCGCGAGCCGGGCGGGCGCGGTCGTCCGCAGCTCGTTGCCGCGCAGGCAGTTGCCCTTTCCGCGGGTGGCGGTGGGGAACGTCCCACCGACGTCGACGCCGTTGGCGGCGAAGGTGTTCTCCACGATCTGATTGCCGTCGGGCGGAATGTCGACGGTCGCGGTGATCACCAGCCCGGCGTAGAGGTTGTGGGCGACGCGGTTGCGGACGAACCGGTTGTCGCTGCCGCCGTCGACGCCGATACCGATGCCCCACCCGCCGTCGGCCTGGGCGGGGGTGAGCGTCTGCTGGTTCTCCGCGATCAGGTTGCCGGCGATGACGGCGCCCCGCTGCGGGAGCAGTTTCTCCTGGTGGTCGGAGTTGGTGGTGAGTCCCACCCGGTTGCCGACAAGGCGGTTGCCGACCACGTACATGTCGCCGCTGGCGTTGGTGCCTTCGTAACCGACCGCGTTGAGCTCGGCGACATTGTCCCGCACCACGACGCGGCACGGCTTGCACTGTCCGACGTAGATTCCCGAGTCCGCCGAGCCCGACGTGTACGAGTGCTCGATGACGCCGTCCTGCGCGGAGAACGCGTAGATGCCGTACAGCCCGTTCCGGGTCGCGGTCACATGGGACACCAGGAACGATTTGAGAAAGCTGACGGGCTCGTCGCCGGTGTCATAGCCGCCGCTGCGCCCCGGCAGTCCGGCGACCGCCTTCGCCGAACCGGTGACCAGTACCCCGTTCTGCGTGTTGTTCCGCACGGTCAGGTTCTCCACGGCCACCCCGGGCGCGGCGACGACGACACCGTTCGGCTGCCGCAGCCGCCCGTCGATGACGACCTTGTCCCGGGACTCGCCGCGCAGGGTGACCCGGGCCGTGCCGATCTTCACCGACTCGTGGTACACGCCCGGTGCGACGAGCACGAGGTCACCGGGGTGGGCGAGGGACACCGCGGCCGAGATCATCGGGGCGTCGGCCGGCACGTGGATCGTCACGTGCGCGCCGGACGGCCGCCGGCCCCGGTCCGGTCCGTCGTCGTCGGCGCCGCATCCCGTCACCAGGGTCAGTGTCCCCAGCACCGTCAGCGTGCCCAGCACCGCAACGATCTTGCGAAGACCTAATCGAGGCATGATCCCAGTTTCGCATGGCCCGAATTCCGCGTCCATTCAGGGCAGTTGCACCCCGCGAACCGGGCTTTCCGACCCGGCTCGGAAAGCCGGGCGGCCCGACCCGGCTGAAGGACGCCCGGGTTCGCCCCCGGCGGAGCCGCTATGGCACTCTCCATGCCATGCGTCGAGCCGATCGCCACCCGTCACGCCGCGCCCTCCTCGATGCCACCGGTGCCATGGTGGCCGTCGGCCTCACCGCCGGGTGCGAATCGCATTCCGCCCGGCCGGACCGGCGCGACGCGCCCGTCTCCGCCACACCGGTGCCGCCGACGGGCCGGCATCAGGCGGGCGTCACCCTCCCGCAGCCGGCCCAGCACAACCTGCTGGCCGTGGTGGCCGACGTCGGCGCCGACGTGGCCGTCGGCCCGTTACTGGCCGAACTCGGCCAGGCCGTCGCCAGGCTCACCGCGGGGACCGACGCGCGGCTGATGGGCCTGCCGCCGGGCGATCTCACCGTGACGATCGGGGTGGGCCCCCGACTGGTGCGCACGGCCGGTCCTGCCCTGCCCGGCGCGGCCGACCTCCCGCGGTTCTCCCGCGAGCGGATCGCCCCGCAGGCGCGCGGCGGCGACCTGCTGATACAGATCTGCGCGAGCGACGCCCTGGTATTACCGGTCGCCGCCGCCGCGCTTGCGGACCGGGCTGGTGACCGCATACGCGAACGCTGGCGGCAGTCCGGGCGCCGCGGCGCGAACGTCCCCGTGGCCGAGGGCCTTTCCGCGCCCCGGAACCTGCTCGGTTTCGTCGACGGCATCGTGGGGCCGAACACCACCGCCGAGCAGCAACGCGACCTGTGGCTGACCGGGCCGGCCCCGGTCGCCGGCGGCACCATCGCCGTACTACGCCGCATGGAACTCGACCTGACCCGGTTCGCCACGCTGTCCGTCGCCGACCAGGAGGCGGTCGTCGGCCGGCACCGGGCCACCGGCGTCCCCCTCTCCGGCGGCACCGCCGCCTCGGACCCGGACCTCGGCGCCAAGACGCCGGACGGGCGCTACCTCATCCCGGCAGACGCCCACGTCCGCAGAGCCCACTCCAACGTGATCGGCGTCGGTCTCATGCTCCGCCGCTCCTACAGCACCGACGAGCCCGCCCCCGGTCTGCTGTTCACCAGCTTCCAGAACGACCTGCGCACCTTCACCAAGACCCTGACCCACATGGACAGTTCCGACGCGCTGCTGGGATTCACCACCACCACCGCCAGTGCGACCTTCCTGATACTCCCCGGTTTCGACCGGCGGCGCCCGCTGGGCGCCACGCTGTTCCCCTGACCCGGCGCCGCCGTCGCTCGACACACCGCTTCGGCCCGCGACACAGTAGGGTCGTGCGCCGGCACAGGGTGACAGCGGCGGATCGGTGACGCCTGACCGGGGGGAGCCATGACGGACCAGTTACGCGTCGTCGTACTCGCACCGTCCGCGAGCGGCTTCGCCGTCGTGCGGCGCGCCTGCGAGGCCGCCGGGCACCTCCCGGTCGCCTACGCCTACGCCCGCTCGCTGCGGCCGCGGCGGCCCACCGACCCGTACGCCGTGGAATCGGCCGGGGATCTGGTCGGCGCGCTGCCCGCCGGCCTGGACCTGCTGCTGCCGGGCAGCGCGGCGGGTCTGCTGCGCGCGTTACCCGGCTACCGGCCCGACCTGATCGTGTGCAACGGCTTCCCCTGGCGGCTGCCGGAGCGCGTGCGCGCGGTGGCCCGGCTGGGCGCCGTCAACGTGCACCCGTCCCTGCTGCCGAGGTACCGCGGGCCGATCCCGGTGCACTGGGCGATCCGCAACGGGGACGCGCAGACCGGCGTCACGGTCCACTGGATGGACGACACCTTCGACACCGGCCCGGTGATCGCGGCGCGGGGCGGGGTGCCCATCGGCGACGAGCTGGACCCCGACGGGCTGTTGCGGCGGCTGGACCAGGTGTCGCGGGACGTGCTCGCGACAGCCCTGGACCGGGTCGCCGCGGGCTTCCCGGGCGAGCCGCAGGACGAGGCGGGGGCCAGCTACGCCGGGTGGATGGAGGAGGACTTCTCGTTCGTCGACTGGTCCCGCACCGCGCGCGAGGTGCACAACCAGGTCCGTACGTTCCAGTTCGGCGTGCCGGGTCCGCCGGGGCCGCTGGCCGAGGTGGACGGCCGCTGGGTGGCGCTGCTGCGCACCGGCACCACCGCCCCGCCGGGCGGCGGCGGGACGGTGCGGGTGGCGTGCGCGGACGGCCCGCTGTGGGTCGTGGAGACCGAGCCGGTGGACCCGCCCGCGGACCGGCCGCCGTTCGTCCGGCCCGCCCGGAGCCTGGGCTGACCGGCCCCTGTGGCCCGTGCCGGGGCGAGCGCGGGGCGCCGGCCGGGCGGCTCAGTCCCGCGGCGCCTCGTCCAGCCGGTCCTGGATACGGACCCGGATCGGCCGGGCACGCGGGTCGTCCCAGGCGGCGAGCAGGTCGAGCGCCTCGGCCCAGTGCGCTCGCGCCTCTTCCTCCTTGCCGCCGTGGTGCAGGGCGGTGGCCAGGCCGTCGAGCGCGTGGGCCAGCGGCCAGTCGTCGGCCAGCTCGCGGTGCACCGAGGCGGCCCTGCGGTGGAAGTCGGCGGCCTCCTCGTGGCGGCCCAGCTGCCCGTACGCCGCGCCGGCCGCGTGCCAGGCGCGGGCCTCGCGGGTCCGGTCGCCCAGGCGCCGCTGGAGGGTGGCGGCGCGCTGGTAGGAGACCAGGGCGTCCTCGGCGCGGCCGAGGGCCTGCTGGGTCCGGCCCAGTTCGAGCAGCCAGTAGCCCTCCCACACCAGGTTGCGGTGGTCGTGGGCGATGTCCATGGCGGCCTGCACGGACCGCAGCGCCTCCTCCGGCTCGCCGCTCTCCCGCTGGATGGCGGCCCGTATGCGCAGGGCGTTGCCCTCTTCTCCCTTGTCCCCCCGCTCCCGGTGGATGGCCAGGGCCTGCCGGACGCACTCGGCGGCCTGCGCCAGCTCCTCCGACTCGTACGTGACCTCGGCCAGGTTCGACGCCGCGACGCCCTCCCAGTGCACGGCGCCGATCTCCCCGAAGACCTCCCTGGCCTGCTCGAAGCGCGCGCGGGCCTCGGCCAGGCGCCGCCCGCGCAGGCAGATGAGCCCGAGGTCGTTCAGCGCCAGCGCCTCGCCCAGCCGGTCGCCGGTCTCGCGGCGCGCGGCCAGAGCGGCCTCGTGGTACTCCTCGCCCTCCGCCAGCCGGTGCGACTGGGTGCAGGCCATGCCCAGGCTCTCCAGCAGCTCGGCCTCGCCGACGCGGTCGCCCAGCCTGCGGGCGGCCGCCAGGCCGATGCGGCCCATGGTCAGCCACTCCTCGAAGGGGTTGACGAGCATGTGCACGCTGCGCAGCACGGCCGGGAGCTGCCAGGCGATCCGGTCCAGGCCCGCGGCCTCGGCGGCGCGGACGGCCGCGAGCAGGTTGACACGCTCCTGCTCGTACCAGCTCATGGCCTCCTCGTAGTCCGAGAAGGCCGACGGCGTGACCCCGTCCTCCGCCGGGTCCAGCGGGATGTGGGCCTCGGCGGGATTGACGCGCGTCTGGACGGCGTCGGCGGTGTGCAGGTACCAGGTCAGGACCCGCCGCTGGGCCGCCTCCCGCTCCTGGGCCGGCTCCTCGTGCCGCGCCTGGTCGGTCGCGTACGCGCGCAGCAGGTCGTGGAACTCGTAGCGGTCCGGCGCGGTCTGCTCCAGCAGGTGGGCGCCGACCAGGACGTCCAGCAGGTGCCGGGCCCGGCCGGCGGGCACCCCGGCCAGCGCCGCGGCGGCCGACGCGCTGAACTCGGGCCCGGGGTGCAGCCCCAGCAGCCGGAACAGGTGCGCGGCGTCCGCGGACAGCGCGCGGTAGGACCAGGCGAACACCGTGCGCACCGCCTCGGCCTCCTCGTCGTCCCCCACGCTCAGCGCGTCCCACAGCGCCGACTCGTCCCGCAGATCGGATATCAGGTCGTCCAGCCGCAGGTGCGGACGGCTGGCGGCGCGCTCGGCCGCGATTCGCAGGGCCAGCGGCAGGCGGGCGCACAGCCGCGCCAGCTCGACCAGCTTCTCGCTGTCGTCCGCGGGGCGGTAGTCGGCGGTGACGGCGCGCAGCAGCGCGACGGCCTCCGTCTCGGTGAGCGTGCCCAGGGTGATCCGGCGGGCGCCGTCGCGCACGGCGAGGCCGGACAGGGTGCTGCGGCTGGTGACGACGGCCAGGCAGCCCGCGGCGCCCGGCAGCAGCGGGCGGACCTGCGCGGCCGTCGCGGCGTTGTCCAGGACGACCAGCATGCGCCGGCCGGCCAGCAGCGAGCGGTAGAGGGCGGCGGCGGCCTCCTGGTCGGCCGGGATGCCGCGCGGCGGCACGCCGAGCGCGGTGAGGAACCGGTGCAGCGCCTCCTGCGCGGTGACCGGCGTCCCCGGGTCGTAGCCGCGCAGGTTGACGTAGAGCTGGCCGTCCGGAAAGTACTGCTGCGCCTGGTGCGCCCAGCGCAGCGCCAGGGACGTCTTGCCGACGCCCGCCGTGCCGGCGATGACGTACACCGAGACGACGAGCGGCTCGCCGCCGTCGTCGGTCAGGACGGCGTTGAGGCGCTGGAGCTCGTCGGCACGGTTGACGAATTCCCGTACGTCTCCGGGCAGCTGCCGCGGCTTCGGGTTGTCCGGCTGCCCGGGACGGCCGCCGTGGTGGAAATGGACACCACCGCTGACGTCCCGGGCCTGCACGACATCGCCCGCGGAACCCGAGAGCTCGGAATGGGTGCCGTGGTCTTCTTTTCGCTCGTTTCCCTCGTTGATCTGCTACTCCGGATGTGGGGGCGGCAGGTGCGCTACTTTGCGGTCGAAATAGGAACTCAGGTCTTCGCCCGCCTCATAGAGCTCTCTGGTGAGCTCCGCGCACCGGGCGACCGTACGGGCGTCCGTGAACCGGACCGCTCCGTCGAGGATTCCCTGGTCCGTGTACAGGATCTTGTACAGTGTACGGTCCCCGAGAGTCAGCAGCTCGGGCAGGGGTTCGCCGCGCTCCAGGTCCCGGACGTGCTCGGGACCCACCACCCTGATCAGCTCGCCGCACTGCTCGCGCAGCCGTAACAGCCACAGCTCCCATTGCAGGTACGGCGTGACGGGCTCCTCCACCACGCGCACCCGGTACAGGGTGACGCGGTGCCGCTCCACCTCCCGGGAGAACTCGCGCAGGTAGTCGCGCTCGTCCTCGATGAGGCTGAGCGCCTTGTCCCAGTCGCCCCGGGCGAACGCCTCCCAGCTGTCGAAGCCGGGCTCCTTGAAGGTCTGCTGCCGCTCCAGCTTCCACGAGTCCTGGCCGTCGATCGCCCACTGGCGCTCCTCGAAGTCGCGCTGGTAGGTGTCGAGATCGAGGACTTCGCCGCGCGCCGTGCCGATGCCGAGACCGTCGAGACCGTCAAGCCTGAGCATCGGGGATATCCGGTTTCGCGGCGCTCAGCATGATTCCCGGAATGATGACCAGCCGCTCGTCCGCGGCGATGGTGACGCCCTCCGGCAGGCGGGGCTCGTAGCTGCCGGTCAGGTCGCGGCCGATGACCGCGATATCGCCGTTGTCGAGCTGCCAGATGTCGGGGCAGCCGTTACGGCCGCCGGTGGCGCCCAGTTCGGCCGCGGATTTCCCGAGCCGCCGTGCTAATGACGCGGAGGGGTCGGCCTCCCACGCGCGTTCCGCCATCTTTTCCCCCACCTGTTCTTCCCGGTTACGGGTAGGACGAAAGCCCATCTGTCACTGAGTGTAAGGAAGGGAGACACGGACGGCAACAGATTCCGTTGCTCCAACAGCGGGAATCAGACATTCCGCGGAGCGCGCCGGGGAGACCGACCAAGGGGGTCAGGCCGGGGCGGCCGTCAGGCCGGAGGCAGGAGCTTCTTCTGGGGCTTGCCCATGGCGTTGCGCGGCAGCGCGTCCAGGAAGCGGACCTTGCGCGGGCGCTTGTGGGCCGACAGGTGGGCGGCCACGAAGTCGATCAGGTCCTGCTCGGTCACGCCGTCGGCCACCACGTACGCCACGATCTGCTGGCCCAGGTCGTCGTGCGGCGCGCCGACCACCGCCGCCTCGCGGACGGACGGGTGGGCCAGCAGGGCGTTCTCGACCTCGCCCGCGCCGATGCGGTAGCCGCCGGACTTGATCATGTCGGTGGAGGCGCGGCCCACGATGCGGTGGAAGCCGTCGGGCTCGATCGCGGCAATGTCGCCCGTACGGAACCAGCCGTCCGGGGTGTAGCAGTCGGCGGTCGCCTCCGGGCGGTTCAGGTAGCCCTTGAAGAGGGTGGGGCCGGTGAGCTGGAGTTCGCCGATGTCCGCGCCGGGCTCGGCGGCGATGCGGGTCTCGAAGCCGGTCAGCGGCGTGCCCACGTAGCCCGGGCGGCGGTCGCCGTCCGCGCGGGCCGAGAGGGTGATCAGGGTCTCGGTCATGCCGTACCGCTCCACCGGGCGGTGGCCGGTCAGGTCCGCCATCTGCTGGAAGACCGGCGCGGGCAGCGGCGCGCTGCCGGAGACCAGCAGCCGGGCGCCGGACAGGGCGCGGGCGGCGGGCGGGTCCTGGACGACGCGGTGCCAGACGGTGGGCACGCCGAAGTAGAGGCTGCCGCCCGCCGCCGCGTAGGCGGCCGGGGTGGGGCGGCCGGTGTGCACCAGGCGGCTGCCGTGGCGCAGCGGGCCCAGCACGCCAAGCACCAGGCCGTGCACGTGGAACAGCGGCAGGCCGTGGACCAGGGTGTCCTCGGCCGTCCACGCCCAGGCGTCGGCCAGCGCGTCCAGGCCCGCGGCCACCGCCCCGCGCGAGATGAGCACGCCCTTGGGCGCGCCCGTCGTGCCCGAGGTGTAGAGGATGAACGCCGTCGTGTCCGCGTCCGGCTCCGGCTTGGACCACGCGGCCCGCTCGGCCGGGTCCACCGGCACGTACTCCACCCCGTCCGGAGCCCCGTGCGGAGCGCCGCCCGGCGCCCCCGCGTCCTCGGCCGCGCCCAGCAGCAGCGCGGCGCCGGAGTCGCGCAGGATGTGGTCCAGTTCGGCGGGCCCGGAGTCGGGCGGTACGGGCACCACCGGCACCCCGGCGAGCAGGCCGCCCACCACCGCCGCCACCGTCTCCAGGCTCGCCGTGGCCCGCACCGCCACCACCGGCGCCCCGGCGATCCGGGCGGCGACCGCGCCCGCGGCGCCCAGCAGCTCCTCGCGCGAGGCGGTGCGGCCCGCCACGGTGAGCGCGTCCGGGGCGTCGCCGTACGGGGCGTACGCGGCGCCGTCGCCGGATCCGGCGAGGGCCGGCAGCAGAGGTGTGGGCATGGACAGCTCCTTCTCAGCGACGTCGGGGCCGCGGGCCGCTCCCCCGCGACGCCACACATCGTGCCCCACGAACCTGAACGGGCCCACCGGCGGCCACGCGCGTACCGGTGCCCGCGGCCCGGGACGGGGGGCAGCACCGCGCCGATAGGGGTGCTAGCCCCCGTTACAAGCCCGGCCGCGCGCCCGTACCGTCGACGCCATGGACGCCCGTGACACGGAGCTGAAGAAGGAACTCGACGCCACCCTGGCGACCCGCAAGGAGCTGGGGCCGGAGTACGAGGCGGAGCTGGTCGAGGCCTTCCTGGAGAAGGTCGAGAAGCGGTTCGACGACACCGCCGACCGCCATGTGCGGCGGCAGCTGGCCGAGCAGCAGATGACGGCCGCGCGCGGCGGCCGGCCGCAGGTCGCCGGCGGCCGGGCCGGGCAGGGCGAGGGAATGGGGGTCGGCGAGCGGTTCGGCTTCGTCACCGTCTCGCTGGTGCTGTCCATCCCGCTGTCCGCCATCGGCGCGGTGAACGCCGGGCTGGCCGGGCTGCTGGTCACCTGGGCCGGGATCTTCGGGGTCAACGCGGTGCACGCCAGCGGCGGGTTCCCGTGGTTCCGGCGCGGCAGGCGGTCCGAGGACTGACGCGGGGGGTTCGGGGGTTCGGGGTTCGCTTCCCGCGCGGTCCGAGGGGTTTCCGCTCCGCGGTCCCCGCGCGTGGCACGGGCGCGCTCCCGCGCGGGTCGTGCAGGCCGTCGCAGAATCCTGCCCGGATCACGGATGGGTCTCGGTTGCCCCGGCTCCGTGGGAGCCCGGTTTACCGGCCTCCCGGCCACGGGAGGAAAGAGGATGTCGCGGGGACCGCCGCACCCCGGTGTGAGCACCGAGGGCGGGACGACGGCGGTCCCCGCGAGGGGACGCGGGGCGGGTTCAGATCCGACCTGCCGCGTCCGGGCGCCCATGGAGGTCCGGGAGCCGCTCCGGAGGTCCTTGGCGCCGCACTTCGGGTGTCGGTGTCGTCCTTTCCGACGCCCACTAATCTGCCGGACCTGTGTTAAGTCCGTGCTGCGAGGACGTGACACGTACGTACCGGTTGTCGAAACTGCCGTGAGCAGGGCTTCCGCATCACCCGGCCGGGGGATTGCGGGGCGGTTCCGGGCGGCTTTGCGGGCGCCGGGCGCCGGTTTCTGGCGGATCGTGAGATTCCGGCCGTGCCGTGCCAGGACTGCCGGACGCCAGGGCTGCCGGGCGCCAGGGCGTCCGGCTGCCAGGGCGGCCGGGCCGCACCCTCCGGGTCGCACTCCCCAGGCTGTGCCCTCCCGGTCGCACTCCCGGGTCGCGTTCCCCGGTCGCGCCTTCCGGCCCGTACGGACCTCTCCGCTTCCCGTACCCCGGTTCCGCACGCGCGACGCGTACGGAACCGGCGTCAGCGGGACGTCTTCGCCAGGAACGACAGCAGGTCCTGCCGGCTCACCACGCCCGTCGGCTTGCCCTCCACCAGCACGATCGCCGCGTCCGACTCGCCGAGCACCGCCATCAGGTCCTCCACCGTCTCGCCCGAGCCGACGTGCGGCAGCGGCGGGCTCATGTGCTTCTCCAGCGGGTCCGTCAGCGCCGCGCGCCCCGCGAACAGCGCCGCCAGCAGCTCCCGCTCGACCACCGAGCCGATGACCTCGGCGGCCATCACGTCCGGGTGCCCGGCGCCCGGCTTGACGATCGGCATCTGCGACACGCCGTACTCGCGCAGCACCTCGATGGCTTCGCCGACCGTCTCGTCCGGGTGCATGTGCACCAGGGACGGCAGGCCGCCCTCCTTGCCCTGCATCACGTCGCCGACGCGGCGGGCCGGGGTGCCCTCCTCCAGGAAGCCGTAGTCGGCCATCCACTCGTCGTTGAAGATCTTCGACAGGTAGCCGCGGCCGCTGTCGGGCAGCAGCACGACCACCACGTCGTCCGGTCCGAGCGGCCTGGCCACGCGCAGCGCGGCCACGACCGCCATCCCGCACGAGCCGCCGACCAGCAGGCCCTCCTCCTTCGCCAGGCGCCGCGTCATCTGGAAGGCGTCCTTGTCGGAGACGGCCACGATCTCGTCGGCCACGTCGCGGTCGTAGGCGGTGGGCCAGAAGTCCTCGCCGACGCCCTCGATCAGGTACGGCCGCCCGGAGCCGCCCGAGTACACCGAGCCCTCCGGGTCGGCGCCCACGACCCGCACCCGGCCGCCGCTGACCTCCTTCAGGTAGCGGCCGGTGCCGGTGATGGTGCCGCCCGTGCCGACGCCCGCCACGAAGTGCGTGATCCGGCCGTCCGTCTGCTCCCACAGCTCGGGCCCGGTGCTCTCGTAGTGCGAGCGCGGGTTCTCCGGGTTGCTGTACTGGTCGGGCTTCCAGGCGCCGGGGATGTCGCGGACCAGGCGGTCGGAGACGTTGTAGTACGAGTCGGGGTGCTCGGGGGCGACGGCGGTCGGGCAGACGACCACCTCGGCGCCGTACGCGCGCAGCACGTTGATCTTGTCGGTGGAGACCTTGTCCGGGCAGACGAAGACGCAGCCGTAGCCCTTGCGCTGGGCGACCATGGCCAGGCCCACACCGGTGTTGCCCGAGGTCGGCTCCACGATCGTGCCGCCCGGGCACAGCTGACCCGAGCGCTCCGCCGCCTCGATCATCCGCACCGCGATGCGGTCCTTCACCGATCCGCCCGGATTGAAGTACTCCACCTTCGCCAGGACCGTCGCCTGGATGTCACCGGTGACGCTCGTGAGCTTGACCAGCGGGGTGTTGCCGACCAGTTCGATCATGGATTCGTAGTACCGCACGCCTGCTCCCGGTCCGGGTCACCGCGGGATCTCCGCGGTCGGGGCGGCCGCCGCCGCGGGCCCGTCATGTCAGCTTATTGCCCCGCCGCCGCGCGCGGGCGGCTCGTCTGGTGTGCGGAGGTACGGGCGGGGTTCGGCGGTACGGCGCCGGCGGTGCGGGCGGGGCCCGCGGCCGTACGCGCGGGCCGGCGGTCGGACGGACGCGTACGCGCGGGCCGACGGCCGAAGCGAGCGCACGCGCGGGCGAGCGGAACGCGCCCGGCGCGGCGGCGCCACACCAGCTGATTCACGGGCATAGCAGGAATAGCACCATAGGCCCGACAATCGTCAGTCCCGGCAGCACCGCAGAACGACCACCCAGCGGCCGGGACCAGTCCCGAGGGGAAGGCGGCGGGCCATGTCGATGTCCAGGGCGAGGGCCGCACGGCGGATCGCGGCCGCGGCGGCCTACGGAGGCGGCGGCATCGGACTGCTCGGCGGTGCCGCCGCCGCGCTGCTCGTGACCGAGATGTCCCTGGCCAGGCGGGTGATCGGCGAGCCCGACGCGCCGCCGCCCGACGCCGACGGCCGCTACGGCTACGCCCTCGCCCGCCGCACCGGGCAGCCTCCGCTGCTGCTCGGTTTCCTCGGCGACTCCACGGCCGCCGGGCAGGGCGTGGCCCGGCCGGGCCAGACGCCGGGCGCGCTGCTGGCCACCGGGCTCGCGGCGGTCGCGGAGCGCCCGGTCGACCTGCGGAACGCGGCGGTCTCCGGCGCCCGGTCGGACGACCTGGAGCGGCAGGTCCGGCTGCTGCTCGGCGGGCCGGACCGGGCCGCGCCGGGCCTGGGGGTCGCGGCGCCGGGGGCGTCCGCCGGCGGCCGGTCGGCGTACGGCGGCCTGCTGCTCGGCGGGCCGCCGGAGTCCGCCGGCCGGCCGGAGTCCCGCCCGCTGCCGGCCGGCGGCCTGTCGGCGGCGGGCGAGGACGGGTTCCGGCCCCGCGTCCCCGACCTCTGCGTGATCATGGTCGGCGCGAACGACGTCACCCACCGGGTCCCGCCCGCCCGGTCCGTACGGCTGCTGACCGAGGCCGTACGGACCCTGCGGGCCGCGGGCAGCGAGGTGGTCGTGGGCACCTGCCCGGACCTGGGCACCATCGAGCCCGTCTACCAGCCGCTGCGCTGGGTGGCCCGGCGGCTGAGCCGCCAGCTCGCCGCCGCGCAGACCATCGCCGTGGTCGGGGAGGGCGGGCGGGCGGTGTCGCTGGGCGACCTGCTGGGGCCGGAGTTCGCGGCGCGCCCGCGCGAGCTGTTCGGTCCGGACAGCTACCACCCGTCGGCCGAGGGGTACGCGACGGTCGCCGCCGTGCTGCTGCCGTCGCTGTGCGCGGCGCTCGGCCTGTGGCCGGACGCGGCGGACGAGGCGGCCCCGGAGGCGGGCGTGCTGCCGGTGGCCCAGGCCGCCGCCGAGGCCGCGGCCGAGGGCGGCACCGAGGTGACGGCGGCCCGCGGCCCGTGGGCGCGGCTGCTGCGCCGCCGCAGGCACCGGCACGGCCTGCCCGCCGAGGCGGCGGCTCCGGCCCGCGCGGACGCGTCCCGGGCCTGAGCCGCGCCCGACCGGGCCTGAGCGCCTGACCCGGCCTGAGCCGCCCGGCGGCCGCCGACCGGGGCGTACGGGGCCGGGCACGGGGTTTTCGAGGGTTCCCGGGACGCCCGGGGCGCGCCCGGAAAGCGAGACGCGTGAACGGCGGACGAACGGGTAGGACCCGACTGAGCGGGCGCTTAGAAAAGAGTTCCGCATCACAGCCCGCGCACCGTGACCCTTGTCGTACCTACGGGTAACTTCGCTGGCAGCCCAGCGTTCCCAACGCGCACCTTGGAGCCGTGATGCCCGAAGCCGTGATTGTCTCCGCCGCCCGTACGCCCATCGGCCGCGCCTTCAAGGGTTCCCTCAAGGACGTACGGCCCGACGACCTCGCCGCCGAGATCGTCCGTACGGCGCTGGCCAAGGTCCCTCAGCTCGACCCGCGCGAGATCGACGACCTCATGCTCGGCTGCGGCCTGCCCGGCGGCGAGCAGGGCCACAACCTCGGGCGGATCGTCGCCGTGCAGCTCGGCATGGACTTCCTGCCCGGCTGCACCATCACCCGCTACTGTTCCTCGTCCCTCCAGACCACCCGCATGGCGCTGCACGCCATCAAGGCGGGCGAGGGCGACGTGTTCGTCTCGGCGGGCGTGGAGACGGTCTCCCGGTTCGCCAAGGGCACCACGGACGACATGGAGGGCACCCACAACCCGCTCTTCGCCGAGGCCGAGGCCCGCACCGCGGCGCGCGCCGAGCAGGGCGGCGAGGGCTGGCACGACCCGCGCGAGGACGGGCTCGTCCCGGACGCCTACATCGCGATGGGCCAGACCGCCGAGAACCTCGCCCGGCTCAAGGGGATCACCCGCGAGGAGATGGACGAGTTCGCCGTACGGTCCCAGAACCTCGCCGAGGAGGCCATCAAGAACGGCTTCTGGGAGCGCGAGATCACCCCGGTGACCACGCCCGACGGCACGGTCGTGGCCAAGGACGACGGCCCGCGCGCGGGCACCACGCTGGAGGGCGTGGCGGCCCTGAAGCCCGCCTTCCGCCCGGACGGCCTCATCACCGCGGGCAACTCCTGCCCGCTCAACGACGGCGCCGCCGCGCTCGTGATCATGTCGGACACCAAGGCGCGCGAGCTGGGCGTGACGCCGCTCGCCCGGGTCGTGTCCACCGGCGTCTCCGGCCTCTCCCCCGAGATCATGGGCTACGGCCCGGTCGAGGCGTCCGAGCGGGCGCTGGCCCGCGCGGGTCTCTCGATCGGCGACATCGACCTGGTGGAGATCAACGAGGCGTTCGCCGCGCAGGTCATCCCCTCGTACCGCGACCTGGGCATCGACATCGACCGGCTGAACGTCAACGGCGGCGCCATCGCCGTGGGCCACCCCTTCGGCATGACCGGCGCCCGGATCACCACGACCCTGATCAACTCGCTCCAGTTCCACGACAAGCAGTTCGGCCTGGAGACGATGTGCGTCGGCGGCGGGCAGGGCATGGCGATGGTCATCGAGCGGCTGAGCTGAGCGGGGCGCCGGTGGGCTTGGCGCCCACCGGCGCGCCCGGCGGCATGGCGCGAGGCCCGGGCGCCGGGGGCGGTTGCGGGGCGGCTGCGGAGTGGCCGCGGGACGGTCGGCGTCCGGTCGCGGACCGGTCGGCGCGGGCTCGGGTGTGCCGCCTGGCCGGGGCGGGCTCCGGCACGGCCCCCGGTCAGCTCGGGCCGGGGCGCGGCCGCCTGGTCGGGGCGGGCCCTGACGCCGCCATCCGCCCGGCGGGGACACGGTACGGGCCCGTCGGACCGCCTCGGGCCCCTACCGTGCGCGATCGGCCCGCGCGGGCGCCCGCCCTCCTGCCCGGACGGCCCGGTCGCCCACCGGCCCGGTCGCCCGGACGGCCCGCGGGCCCGTGCCGGTGGCCCGCTTCGGTCCGCCGGCCAGGACGGCCCCCGGCGGCGGCGTCACGGCCTCGCCTCCCGCGCCACGAGGGCCGCGCGGGAAGGCGGCCGCGGCCGGAGCGGACCGGTGGGTGATGCCGCCACGGCGGACCGCCACAGCTCGGCGCGCCCGGCCCACGCCCGTCGCGCGGGCCCCGACCCGGAGGACCGCGGACCCG
>NZ_JAVSCF010000012.1:0-52858 GCF_031932565.1 Streptomyces sp. B1866 | reverse complement strand
GCGGGCCGCCGACCGGGCCGCCGACCGGGCCGCGCGCGGCTGGGCGCTGGCCCGGCCCACACTGCTGCGGCTGCCCGACGCGGGCGTGCTGTGGATACCCGACGCCGCCTGCGGCAGCGGCGCCGCCGAGGAGGACGGCCTGCGGCCGCTGGCCGACCTGCTGACCGAGCCCGCCGTGTTCGACGCGGTGCTGTCGGCCCTCGCCGAGGTGCCCGAAGGGGTCGCCGTGCCCGCGCCCAGCGTGCTGGAGCACGACCTCACCGACGCCGCCCGCGCCCGCGCCTGGCGGCTCGCTCTGGAGGCCCTGACCGGCCAGGACACGCCCGTACCGGCCGGCGCGGGCCCCGACGGGGCGGGCGCGCTCCCCGAGGGGCTGCGGCCGCTGGTCGGCGAGGCCGTGCCGCACAGCCTCGCCGACCGCCAGTGGCTGCGCCCGGGCAGCGAGGCCCACGCCCGGCGGATGGCCGCCGGACGGGCGCTGCGCGGCGCCCAGGACGCGTACGCGCGCGTGCGCCGCCCCTCGGCCCTGCTCCAGGGCGCGGCGGTGCGCGAGGCGGCCCTGCCGGACCGCCTGGAGGAGCTGGCGCGGCACGTGGGCGCGTACCGCGAGACGGTCTCCGGCGCGCTGCACGAGCAGCGGGACGGGCGGCTGACGTCCGAGCAGCGCGACAGCCTCATACGGCGCGGCGTCGACCTCACCGAGAGCCCCGAGACGTCCCCGGAGCTGGCCGTCCCGCACCTGCGCCGCTACACCGAGGACCTGATCGGCGGGCGGCTGCCGCTGCGGTCCGCCGCCGCCCGGCTGTCGGGCCTGTCGCGCCGCTCGGCACCGGCCGGCAGCGCGGCCCGGCTCAGCCGCCTGGACGAGGCGTGCCCGCCCGGGACGGTCGCGGACCTGTCCGCGCCGGTGCCCTTCGCGCCGGCCTGGCCGCCGTGGCAGGCGGCGGCGGGCGCGTTCGCGGCGGCCGTCCTGGTCGGGTTGTCGCCGCTGGCGGGCTGGCTGCTCGGCCCGCTGGTCGGCGTGGCGGCGGTGGCGCTGACGGCACTCCTGCCGGCGCGCCGGTTCGGGAGCGCCCGGGCGGGGTACGGGGCCGCGGGCGACCATCTCGTCGCCGAGGTCGCGGGCGGCCTGCTGGGCGGCGTGCTCGGCGCGGCGGCCGGGCTGCTGCTGGGGCTGCCGGGATGGGTGCGGGCCGCCGGGCCGCCGCTGGCGGCACTGCTGCTGGCCGCGGTGGCGGCGCGACGCTGGACCGCGTCGGTGGACGCCTGGTGGGAGCGCAAGCGCCCGTACGCCGCGGGGGCCGCGCTGGAGGCCATGGACGCGCTGCTGGCGCAGGCCGCCGTGTACGACTGGCTGCTCGCCGACGCCCGGCTGCGCTGCGCGGGCGGGGCCCGCGCGGTGTCGTCCCTGCTGACCGCGCTGGCCACGGAGGTGCAGCCGTGGGCCCGGACGTTCGCCGAGGCGTCCGGCCCGACGACGGCCGGCGCCAGGGCCGCGGCGGCCGCCCGCGCGGGCCGGCCCGACGGGCAGGGGGAGACGGCGGGCGAGTGGGAGCCGTGGGACTGGGACGACTGGGACCAGACCGCGGACGACGGCGACGCCGAGGTCTGGTGGGACGGCGGCGCGCCGTCCGGCCCCGGGCCCGCGCGGGACGGCGCGGGGCCGGTGAACGGCGGCGCTCCCGGCGCGAACGCGGGCGGCTACGGCACCGGCGCGCCCTTCCCGCGCGGGACGGCGCCCTCCTCGCGCGGGCAGGGCTCCGCCGGGCTGCCGTGGCTGCGGCGCGAGACGGGCGACGGCGGCCCGGCGCTGGTGGAGACCCTGGCCGGCGACCTGGCCGACGGCGTGCTGGACTTCCTCGCCCCCTACTGGGGCACGGTCGAGCGGGACCCGGGCGCCACGGCCCTGCTGCCGTTCGCCGGGCACCTGGCCGAGTTGCTGGAGGCGACCGCGGACCGGCTGGCCCGGGACGCGGCCGCGGCCCCGCCCGGCGCCCGCGACCCCGGGAGCCGCCCCGGCTCGGCGGTGCTGCTCGGCGTGGGCACCGAGGGCGTCGCGCGCGTGCTGGCCGACGGCGAGGAGGCCGCCCGACCGCTGTGCGAGCCCGGGCAGCGCCGCCTGCTGTCGCACGGCCACCAGGCGGCGCCCCGGGTCCGCTTCGCACCGGAGGCGGCCCGCCGCGGCGCCGACGAACCGGCCGCGGACGAGTGGGGCGCCGCGGACGACGACGTGGTGTGGACGCCCGCCGGCCGGTTCGCGGGCGTGCTGCGGCTCATGCCGCTGCGCCCGGGCACCGTACGCAGCGTACGGCCCCAGGACGGCCCCGGGCGGCCCCAGGACGGCCCCGGGCGGGAGGAGCGGCTGGCATGACCCAGCACCCCGGGCAGGACCCCGGGCACGACCCCGGACGGCACCCCGCGCGGGACGGCGGCCCGCAGGACGAGGTGGAGTTCTTCACCCCGGACGGCGAGCTGGCCCGGCACCGCGCGCGGTACGGGCCCGACCGGCGGGCGCCGGGCCGGGCGGGCCTGGCCGCCCGGCCCGTCGTGCTGGACGGCGGCTGGAAGCTGCTCCAGTACCGGCTGCCGCTGTCCGCGCGGGGCGACCGGCGCGCCTACGCGGCTCTGGAGCGCGGCATCGGCGCCGCGCTGACCGTCGAACGGGCCTACGGCGCGCGCACCCCGCGCCGCTTCACCCGCCTGGTGGGCCAGAACCTCGACGTCTCCGAGCCGTTCGTGCTGTTCGAGCGCCCGCGCGCGGCGCCGCTCGCCCAGCGCGGCGAGGAGCTGGGCATCGAGGAGCTGGGCCGGGTGATGGCCGAGCTGGCGCTCGTGGTGCGGCTGCTGGAGCGGGCCGGCGTGGTGCACCGGGCGATCAGCCCGGAGACGGTGCTGTGGGACGGCGAGCAGGTGTACGTGCGCGAGCTGCTGAACGCGATGCCGGCGCACTCCGCGCGGGAGGCGTTCGGCCGGCTGCCGTGGGCCGCGCCCGAGCAGTACCGGGGCACCGGCCGCTGCGACCCGCGCGACGACCTGTGGAGCGCGGCCATGGTGATGTACCACGTGATGGGCGGCCGCCCGGACGGCACCGCCGCGCCGCCCCCGGACCTGGACACCTACAACCAGCTCGCCGCGCTGCGCGACAGCGGCGCCTTCGCGCCCCTGGCCGCCGACCGCCCGTCCCCGGCCACGGTGCTGGACCGGCTCGGCGTCCCCGACCCGGCCGGGCCCGCCGCCCGGCCCGGCGACGAGCTGGACGCGGGCCGCGCCGAGTACGCCGGGCACCTGGCCGACAAGCGCCGGTTCCTGGGCGGGGACGGGCACACCGCCCCGTCCGGTGGCGACCCGCCCGGCGGCGGCCCGGCCGACCTGCCCCCCGACGTCACCGGCCCGGCGCCCGGCGCCTGGTCCACCCGGTCGAGCGAGGGCGCGCGTGGCGGCAGTCCGGGCACCGGCGGGGGCGGCCGGGCCCGGTCGCCGCGGCGCACCGGACTGGGACTCGGCCGCCTGGGCGGCTTCGGCGGCTTCGGCAGAAAGGGAGGCGACCGGTGAACGGCCGGCCGGCGGCACGCGCGTACCCGGAGGTCCGCTGCCCGTACTGCCTCGACCCGGTGACGTACGACGAGTCACGGCTGTACGTCCGCAACGTCCAGCAGGAGCTGGAACCCCTCGACCTGTCGGCCGAGCGCAACCCCCTGCGCCGCGAGGACCTGCTGCGCGGCGCCCACCAGCTGTGCCCGCACACCGGCGGCGTGCCCCCGCACTACCTGCCGGTGTCCTTCCTGGTCCACGGCCGGCCGCTGACCGTGGCCATGATCGGCAGCTCGACCGCGGGCAAGACGCACCTGCTCGCCTCGATCCTGGGCGAGGTGGAGAGCGGCGCCCTGCGGCCGTACGGGCTGGCCTGCCGCCCGCTGGACCCGGAGTGGCACCGCCGGTTCCTGCGCCAGCAGGTGCAGCCGCTGCACGACGCGCAGGTGCTCGCCGCGACCGCGTCCACGGCGTTCGCGTACTTCGCGGACGGGCTGCTGGTCTCCGGGCACGGCGGGACGCGGCCGGTGATGTTCTTCGACCTGGCCGGCGAGGACCTGGTGGAGCACGGGGAGGCCGCCCGCTTCCTGACCGGGGTCGACGCGTTCATCTTCCTGATCGACCCGCTGCGCGCGCTGCGCCTGCCGCAGCTGGACCGGGTGCGGGAGAAGACCGGGCTGCGCGAGCGGGACCTGGGCGACGAGGCGTTCGCCACCGTACTGGACCGGGTGCCGCGCACCGGCCGGTACATCGACGGCGCGGCCGCCGCGGTCGTGCTCAACAAGAGCGACCTGGTGCGCTTCGACCCGCCGGTGGACCGGTGGCTGTCCCGGCCGCTTCCTCCGGCCGTCTCGGGCCATGAGCTGTACGAGGAGAGCCGGGACGTGTACGCGTTCGTGCGCCACCACGGCAGCCCCGCGTGGCTGAAACCCTTCACCGAGTGCCTGCGCTGCACCCTGCACTTCGTCTCCGCCACCGGCGGCCGCGAGCAGGGCGGGGTCTTCCCCTACGGCGTCGTGCCCCGCCGGGTGCTGGCGCCGCTGCTGTCGATCTTCGCTATGTGCGGGCTCCTCCCGGGCGAGGACCTGAGAGAGGCGGGCCTGGCATGACCGCGCGGACGGGAACAGGGGCGGCGGGGGCGGCCGGAGGCGCACCCGGCCACGAGCCGTGGGTGCACCAGCTGGTCTTCCGGTGGGACGCGGACAACCTCTCCGGCAGTACGGGCTTCGGCGTCGTCGCCTGGTCGTGCGAGCCGGAGCGCGCGCGGGCCGTGCACCGCCGGGTGGCCACCATGCTGCGCGTCGCGGGCGGCGCACCCGCCCCGGGCCTGGTGCGGATCGTCAACCGCGGGCGCGGCGAGGTGCTGCTGGTCCGCCGCGTCCTCGGCCACGACCCGGCCGGCCGGCGGGACACCTGGTGCCACGCCCTGCTCGGGCCCGAGGCGCACCTGGACGTGGCGACCTGCCTGGGGCTGCACGCCTGGGACTGGCAGGGCGAGGACGGCGGCCTGCCGCTGGGCACCGTGCGCGGCGCCCTGCGCCCGGTGCCCCTGCCCGCCCTGGCGGCCGCCGCGGCCGACGCCCGGGACGGCCTGTACGCCGGTCTCGCGCGGGTCGCCGAACCGCTCGGCGCGGCGGCCGCCGAGGTGCTGCGCAGCCCCGGCAAGCGCTACTCGCTGCTGGACCGGTGGGGCGGCGACAGCCCGTACCTGATCCTTTGGGGGCTGTACGGCATCTTCGGCGGCGTCCGTGACGACCACCCGCAGGGCTGGTCCTTCGCCACCCACGACACCGACGACTCCGAGGCGCTGGGCTTCGTCTTCGTACCGGACTGGCCCGCGGCGGCGGCCGACGACGAGCGGCGGGTCCGGGTCGACCTCGGCCGGCCGCGCGACGACCGGGCCGGCCGGGCCGCGGCGGAGCTGGTGCGGCGGCTGCTGGAACGGGCGGACGGGACGTACGAGGAGCGGCGGGCGGTGGCCGACGCGCTCGCGCGGGCGGTACGGGCGGCGGGCCGCGCGCCGGACGGTTTCGAGGCGGCCGGCGGGCTGCTGCTGGCGGCGGCGGAGCGGGCGCTGGGCGCGCTGGGGAGCGCCGGGGCGCCGGGGGGTACGGCCGGGCCGGGCGCGGTGGAGCCGGACGGGGCCGGGCTCGGCGCTCCGGGGCGGGGTGGGGACCTGCGGGAGGTCGGCCCGGGCGGCGGGCTCCCGGACAGTGCGTTCCCGGGCGGGGCGTTCCCGGACAGGGCCTTCCAGGGCGGGGCGTTTCCGGGCGGGGAGTGGAGTGCGCCGGGGGCGGCCGCGGCGGCTTCCGCGGGGCCGGGGCCGGGCGGGCCCGCGGAGCCGGTACGGGGACCGGGCTCGGGGCCGGAGGGCTCGCCCGGGGCCTGGCCGGAGCCCGGCCGCGCGCCTGCCCCGGAGCCGGACGGGGAACCGGGCGGGGAACCGGTCTGGGGGCCCGCCGGCGGGCCCGCCGAAAGACCNGCCCGGGGCCTGGCCGGAGCCCGGCCGCGCGCCTGCCCCGGAGCCGGACGGGGAACCGGGCGGGGAACCGGTCTGGGGGCCCGCCGGCGGGCCCGCCGAAAGACCCGTCGGCGGGCCGGTCGGCGGAGGGCCGGTCCGGGCACCGGCCGGAGGCCCGGACCGGCCCTCAGGACCCGGCGGAGGGCCACCCGGGCCGTACGGGCCGTCCGGGCCACCCCGGGAGCCTGGGGACCCTGGGCAGCCCGGGGAGGCGCCGCTGCCGGCCCCGGACCGCCGACGGGACCCGGTCCCGGTCCCGGTGCCGGCCGCCGGCCCGGGCCCCGGCCACGTACCCGGCCCGACACCGGGACCGGGCGTGCCCGGGCCGGACCCCGTCCCCTGGGCCCGCGCGGGTGTCGCGCCCGCCTGGGTCGGCCCGCGCGAGGCGGCGCGCCGACAGCAGGCGGCCGGCCCCGGGGCGGGCCCGGCGCCGGGCGAGGCGGCGGCGCCCGGCCCGCTGTACGAGGTGAAGGGCCGGGAGCTGCTGCGGCGGCTGCACGAGGACCTGGCCTACCCGCGGCTGACGGAGGTGCTGCTGGAGATAGCCTGCCGGGTCGACCGCTGGCGGCCGGAACTGCGCGAGGAACTGTGCGCGACCGTGCTCGACCGGGGCCTGTTCCTGGCGTACCGGCCGCACCCGAGCGGCGGCCCGGGGGCACATCCCGCCGGCCCGGACGAGGCGACGCGCGCCGCGAACGCCGCCTCCCTCTACATCTGGGCGGTGCGCCCGTACGCCGGGCGCGACTGGGCGAACGCGCGGCTGGCGGAACTGCTGCCCGGGCTGTGGTTCGGCCGGGACCGGGCCTCCCGCGCGGCCGTGGAGTGGATCGTCAGGAGCGACCCGCGCCTGCTGGACGAGGTCTGGCTGGGGCTGCTGGGCCTCGGGCTGGCGGGCGCGACGGCGGCCTGGGCCCCGTACCTGCCCGCCCGGCTCCCGCCCGCGCCGCCCGCGCCGCCCGCGGGCCCGCCCCGGACCGCTCTCCTGCCCACGCCGCCCGACGCGGGAGCGCGCATTCCCGGGGCGCGCGGCGGCCCGCCCGGCACGCTGATGCCCGGTGCCGGCCCGCCCGCGCCACCGGCGCCCGGCTACCCGGACCGGCCCCGGCCACCGGCGCCGCACGAGCCCCCGATGCCGTACGCGTCACCCTCCGGGCCTCTGGAGCCGGCGGTGGGTGAGCCACCGGAGCCGGAGGAGGAGACGGCCGACGGGGAGGCGGCCGACCGGTGGCGGAGCCGACTGCCCGTCCTCGTCCTGTGCGCCGGGGTCGGCCTGATCGTGGTGGCGGTGGTGCTGCTGGCGCAGTTCGTGCTCGGGTGACGGCGGACGCGCGGCCCGTTCGGGAGCCCGCCCGGGAAAGGCGCGGCCCGCGCGGGACGGCATCGCGAGAACGACGGCCCGCGCGGGAGGGGCGTCGCCGAGAGCGGCCCCCGCGCGCGACCGGAAACGGCGGATCCAGGCGAGCGGATGCCAAGCGGGCCGGACACGAGCGCACGGATCAGAAGTCGGCCCGTACGGACGTGACGCTGAAGGGCGCGCCCACCACGTCGCGCAGCGCGGCCGTGCGCCCGAGCGGGGAGTCGCCCGGCGCGGACAGGACCGTGCCGCCGAGGTCGGCGGCCCTCTCGGCGACGGCGTCCACGTCGTGCACCCGGAAGTACACGTGCCAGCGGGGGCGGACGGCCGGGTCGGGGACGGCCTCCATGGCGCCGCCGCACAGGCCCGCCACGGCCTGCCCGTCGATGGAGAGGATCACGCGGTTGTGCTCGTAGCGCACGTCGCAGCGGGCCGAGGGCTGCGCGTCCCAGGCGAAGACGGCGCCGTAGAAGAGCGCGGCCTCGAACGCGTCCCGGGTGCGCAGTTCCACCCACAGCGGCGCACCGGCCCTGCGGTGCTCCCACCAGGAGGAGGTCAGGTCGCCCTCCCAGATGGCGAAGGGCGCGCCCGAGGAGTCGGCGGCCCAGGCCACCCGGCCGCCGCCGAAGTCGATCGGCCCGACCGCGACCGTGCCCCCGTGGTCCTGGGCGCGGCGCGCCACCTCGTTCGCGCTGTCGGCGGCGAAGTAGGTGGTCCAGGCGCCGGGGAGGCTCGGGTCGCGGTACGGGGAGGAGCCGACGCCGACGGTCGGCGAGTCGTCGGCGAACGCGATCGAGTAGTGGCCGCCGCCGTGGCGGCTCGGTTTGAAGCGCCACCCGAAGAGGTCGCCGTAGAAGCCCTGGGCGCGCTCCAGGTCGGAGGCCATGAGGCTCACCCAGCACGGCGCGCCCTGAACGGCGCGGAACCTGACCTGCACGGCCGGTCACCTCACCTCGCTCGCGGCCACGTGCCCGCCCCCGCCACCGGGCGCACGCGCGTGGCGGCCCCGCCACACTCCCGGCCGGGCGGCCGGGCCCCGTACAGGGTGCCCCAGGGGCGCGGCCCGACACCGGACCCGGCCCCACGGCCCGTACCAGCCGGGACCGGCCGACCCCGGCCCGCCCGACCGGCGCCCGGCACCCGCCGGGGACCCCGGCCCGGGAAGCCGTCCGCCGCACGCGCGCCCGCCGAACCCGCCAGGCCCGCCGGCTCCGAGGAGCCACCGGGCTTGCCGGACCGCGCGCACGCTGCCTCGCGCCCCGCGCGGGGGCTCGTTGTCTCCACCCTCCCCCCATCCACCGGAGCCCGCCACTCCACGCCGCAGCCGCGCGTGCGCACAGGAGGCCGACGGACGGCCGGGAAGCACGCCCAGGACGACCGGGAAGAGGATTTTTCATACCGTACACCGCCGTTCCCGCCCCGAACCGGCACTATGACGCCCATGCTGAACATCAATGTGCGGACCAGCGTCATGGCCTGGCTGGGCCGGAAGTACCTGCCCAGGCTCCAGGGAAACGGCTTCGACCTGTCGAAACTGACCTTTCTCCCAGCCACCACGCTCGCCCCGCTGCGCCGCCACGGACTCGACCCGGTGCCGGAACTCGCCCGCACGCGCGTGAGCGCGCCGGTCAGCAGCCTCCCGCTCCCCTTCGGGCTGACCGCCTGGCTGGTCACCGGCTACGACGCCGTCAAGGCGGTGCTGGGCAGGCCGGACGGTTTCAGCAGCGACTTCACGCATCTCCAGCGGAACGTGGGGGTCGTCGCCCGCCACAGCCCCGGCGGCCTCGGCTTCAGCGATCCGCCCGCGCACACCCGGCTGCGCCGCCTGCTCACTCCGGAATTCACCGCGCACCGGCTGGCCAGGCTCACGCCCAGAATCCACGCGATCGTCGACGAGCGGCTGGCGGAGATGGCCGCGCGGGCGCGCGACGGGCGGCCGGTCGACCTGGTGCAGGCGTTCGCGCTGCCCGTGCCGTCCCTGGTGATCTGCGAGCTGCTGGGCGTCCCGTACGCGGACCGGGCGGACTTCCAGCGGCTGAGCACCGCGCGGTTCGACCTGTACGACGGCGCCGACGCGTCGTTCGGCGCGATATCCGACTCCTTGTCGTACCTGCTCGACATCGTCGCCGGACAGCGCCGGGCGCCGGGCGACGGGCTGCTGGGCAGGCTGATCAGGGAGCACGGGGACGAGATCGGCGACGAGGAGCTGGCCGGGCTCGCGGACGGCGTGCTCACCGGCGGCCTGGAGACCACCGCCAGCATGCTCGCGCTCGGCACCCTGGTCCTGCTGCGCGACCCGGAGCACTTCGCGCTGATCCGCGACGGCGGCACGCGCGGGGGCGCGGACGCCGCCGCGGACGGGAACGCGCGGGACGGCGTCGTCGACCGGTTCGTGGAGGAGCTGCTGCGCTATCTGACCGTCGTGCAGGTCGCCTTTCCCCGGTTCGCGCGCGAGGACATGGAGATAGCGGGCGTACGCATATCCCGTGGCGACCTCGTGGTGTGCTCGCTCAGCGGAGCGAACCGGGACGAGGACCTGGGCCCCGGCATGGAGCGGTTCGACCCCCACCGGGGACGCGTCCCCTCGCATCTCGCCTTCGGGTACGGGATTCACCGGTGCGTCGGCGCGGAGCTGGCCCGGATGGAACTCCGCGCGGCCTATCCGGCGCTCGTCCGCGCGTTCCCGCGGATGCGGCTCGCGGTCGACCCGGCGGCGCTCTCCTTCCGGAGGCTGTCCATCGTCTACGGGGTGGACGCGCTGCCGGTGCTGCTGAATCCGTAAGCGTGGATCCGTAGGCATGGATCCGTAGGCGCTCCCCCGCCGAATCCCGCCCCCGCAGAACCGGTCAGTAGCGGTCGACCAGGTGCTCGCGGCCGGCCGGGGGCTCGTACGGCTCGGGCCAGAAGTCGGTGACGGTCTGGATCCGGCCGTCGGGAGCGAAGGTGATGAAGGCGACGAGGTGCGCCTCGTCCTCGTCGATGGTGAAGTTGACCAGGCACGCGGCCTGGTCGCCGTCGACGACGACGCGCTCGACCTCAAGGCTCCACTCGCCGGGCCACTCGGCGTGGAAGCGGACGACGCCGTCCCGCCCGACCACGTACTCCCGGGTCTGCGGCAGCTCGTAGCGCACGTCGTCGGCGAGCGTCGCGCCGAATGCCCGCCAGTCGCGCGCCTGAGCCGTCGCCCAGTACGCATCCACGATCGCGCGTATGTCGCCCATCGATCCTCCCGGTCCGACAGCCACGGTCTCACGGCCGGGCCGCCCACGGGGAGGAAACCGGTGCGTGCCACGCAAGTAGCCGGGCGTCCTCCGGTAACGGCCGTCTTCCAGCAGCGGCGCCCGCCCGGGCCGGGCGGGTCACCCGGGAGTGTGACCAAGTTGTCCACAGGCTCGCCGGGCGGCTGGCCGGGTTGTCCGGGGTACGGCGCAGAATGAGGGACATGAACGAGAACACTGGGTTCGTGACCGGGACCGGGCGGGGCGCCGCGCGCCGGGGCGCGGCCGGGCCGGGCGGCGCGCCGGACGCGCCGGGAGCACCGCGTGCGGGGAGCGCGCCGGACGCGTCACGAGCACCGCGGGCAACAGGAGCAACGGGAGCAACGGGGAGCCCGTCGGCCGGCAGGCGGCTGAGCGCGCTGGAAGCCGCCTGGCAGGCCGTGCCGGACTGGGAGAAGCGGTTCCGGGCACCGCGGGTGGGCCTGCCGGAGTGGGCCGAGGACGCGCCCGACCGGTCCCTGTTCGTGTCGAACGCGACGGGCACCTTCGAGTTGTACGCGTGGGACCGGGCGACCGGCGCGCGGCGGCAGGTGACCGACCGGCCGAGCGGCACCACGGAGGGCACGCTGACGCCGGACGGCGAGTGGATCTGGTGGTTCTCCGACACGGACGGCGACGAGTTCGGGCAGTGGATGCGGCAGCCGTTCACCGTCCCGGAGGGCCGCGGGGCCGACCCCGGCGACCTGGACGAGCCGGCCGCGCCCGGCGTCCCGCCCGGGTTCTCGGCCGGCCTGGTGCTCGGCCGGGACGGCACGGCGGTCATCGGCCGGTCATCGGACGACGACGGCACCACGATCCACGTCCTGCCGCCCGGGGCGGAGCCCGTGGAGATCTACCGGCACCGCCAGTCGGCCGGGGTGGGCGCGCTGTCGTACGACGGCACCCTGCTGGCCGTCGAGCACACCGAGCACGGCGACGCGATGCACGCGGCGGTCCGGGTGGTGCGGCTGGACGGCACGCCGGTCGCCGAGCTGGACGACACCGAGGGCGGCTCGGCCGAGCTGGGCCTGTCCGTCATGGGCTTCGCGCCGGTCGCCGGGGACACCCGGCTGCTGGTCGGGCACCAGCGGCGCGGCCGGTGGGAGCCGATGCTGTGGGACCCGCTGACGGGCGAGGAGACGCCGCTGGCCGTCGACCTGCCGGGCGACGTGGGCGCGGACTGGTATCCGGACGGCTCGGCGCTGCTGGTCGAGCACAGCCACCACGCGCGCAGCGAGCTGTGGCGGTTCGACCTGGCCGCCGGCGCGCTGACCCGCCTGGACACCCCGGCGGGCACGGTGTCCGGGGCCACCGCCCGGCCGGACGGGACGGTGGAGTTCCTGTGGTCGTCGGCGGCGCTGCCGCCGCGGGTGCGGTCGACCACGGGCCGGGTGGTGCTCGACCCGCCCGGGCCGCGGGCGCCGGAGTCGGTGCCGGTGGCGGACGTGTGGGTGGACGGGCCCGGCGGCCGGGTGCACGCGCTGGTGCAGAGACCGGCGGGCGAGGGCCCGTTCCCCACGGTCTTCGACATCCACGGCGGCCCGGCCTGGCACGACAGCGACGCGTTCGCGGCCGGTCCGGCCGCCTGGGTGGACCACGGCTTCGCGGTCGTGCGGGTGAACTACCGCGGCTCGACGGGGTACGGGCGGGAGTGGACCGACGCGCTCAAGCACCGGGTCGGGCTGATCGAGCTGGAGGACATCGCGGCCGTGCGGGAGTGGGCGGTGGCCGCCGGTCTGGCCGACCCCCGGCGGCTGGTGCTCGCCGGAGGCTCCTGGGGCGGGTACCTGACCCTGCTCGGGCTCGGCACCCAGCCGGACGCCTGGGCGGTGGGCCTCGCCGCCGTGCCCGTCGCGGACTACGTCACGGCGTACGAGGACGAGATGGAGCCGCTGAAGGCGCTGGACCGCACGCTGCTGGGCGGCAGCCCGCAGGAGGTGCCCGAGCGGTACGCGGCGTCCTCCCCGCTGACGTACGTGGACAGCGTGCGGGCGCCGGTGTTCGTCTCCGCCGGGGTGAACGACCCGCGCTGCCCCATACGCCAGGTGGACAACTACGTCGAGCGCCTGGCGCGGCGCGGCGCCCCGCACGAGGTGTACCGGTACGACGCGGGCCACGGCTCGCTGGTGGTGGAGGAGCGGATCAAGCAGCTCCGCTTGGAGATCGAGTTCGCGCGGCGGCATCTGGATCTGGCGCCCCGGGAGGAGTCCCTCGACCGCTCCCCGGCGCGGCCCGCGGAGGCGTCCCCGCGACCGGCCCGGGAGGGGTGAGGCCCAGGGCGACGTCCCGGGCGGTCTCCACCTCCCGGCGGAACAGCCGCAGCCACATGAAGACGACGAAGCCCGCGAAGACGAACCACTCGCCGGTGTAGCCCAGGTTCTGGAAGGCCTTGAGGTCCAGGCCGGTGCCCTCCGCCGCCACCGGAGGCACCGGCTTCAGACCCGGCGGCGCCGCCGCCGAGGTGATCCACGCGTCGTACACGTCGTAGGGCACCAGGTTGACCAGCGACGCCGCGCTGATCATGCCGAGCTGCCCGCGGGGCAGCCCGCCGCCTGCGGACACGCCCCGGCTGCCCTGGTGCTCGGACGCCTGAAGGGTCCCGGTCACCGTCACCTGGCCGGCGGGCACGGCGGGCACGTGGGCGGTGGCGGCGGGGTCGTCCGCGTCGCCGGGCAGCCAGCCGCGCACGACGGGCAGCACCTTCCCGCCGCCGCTGCCACCGGTCGCGGCCCGGCCGGCCGCGGTCCCACCGCCACCGGCGTGCCGGTCGGTGCGCCCGTCGGTGCGCAGCAGGGCCAGCACGTAGAAGCCCCTGCGGCCGTCCAGCTCGCGGTCGGGCACGAGCAGCTGCCGCCCGGTGTCGTACCTGCCGGTGGCGGCCGCCCGCCATCCCGCGGTGTCCTGGGTGACCGGCAGCAGGTCGCGCAGCGGCTCGGCCACGGCCGCCGCTCCGGTCCGGGCCTGGTCCCGCTGCTCGCGGTGGGCGTCGACGCGCGTCTCGAACCGGCTGAGCTGCCAGCTCCCCATGAGCAGGCAGACCGGGATGGCCAGCACGGCGAAGACGTTGATCGCCCACCAGCGGGGTGTCAGCAGGAACCGGTACACAACCACCACGGTACGGTCCGGACCCGGCCCCGCCCCGCCCGGGGCGGCCCCCGTCCCGCTCTCGCCCCGGGCGGGGGCCGCCGCGGGCCGGGACGACGACGCGCGGAGAGGCGCGCGGACCCCGTCGGCAGGAGCGGGGAGACGGGCGCGGGGAGACGGACGCCAGGAGCGGGGAGACGGGACGCGGGGAGACGGACCGGACCGGCGGGGCCGGAGCGCGGACGCCCGGCCGGCCGACGGAACCGGGCGACGACCGGACCGCGTGGGCCCGGCTCCGCGCGAGGTGCGGACCGACCCACGCAAGCAGCGGGACGGACCCACCCGCGCAAGCGAGGGGACCGGGTGACCCGGACCCGCGCAAGCGAGGGGACCGGGTGACCCGGACCCGCGCAAGCGAGGGGAGCCCGGCGGCCCGGACCCGCGCAAGGTGGGGCACCGAGCAGCCCGTGGACGCCCCGGAGGAGGCCGCCGCCGCCCGGCGAGGCCGCCCCCCCGCCCCCGCCGCGCCGGCCCGCCAGCCGCGCCCAAAGGCTCAGGTCCCGCGGTCAGCCGCGCCGGAAGGCTCAGGAGGCCGCCCGGGCCCCCGTGCGGTAGACCGTTCCCGCGCAGGCGCCCGGCAGCGTGGCACTCGCGGCGACCGGGTCCCCGGCGGCCGGTACGTGGCTGACCACCACGCTCGCGTCCGACGGCGCGCCGCCTCCGGAGCCGCCGCCCGCCGCACCCGCGCCGGAACCGCTGTCCGGCGCGTTGCCCGGGTCCTGCGTGGGGTCGGGGGTGGGCGAGGAGCCCGGGTTGGCGCACCCGCCGGTGCCGCCGCCCGCCGCGGGAATCCAGGCGAACGCGACCTTGTACGCCTCGCCCGGCCGCAGGACGACGCCGTCCGCCTCCGTGCCCGGGTCGTCGAGGCCGGTGGCCGCGTCGCCCGCCGTGTGCTCGGTGACGGTGACGCGCGAGGCGTCCGCGCCGCCCTGCGCGACGGCGTACACCGCGCCGTCGTCCAGGACCGAGCACACCCGGTCGGAGATGTTGCGGACCAGGAAGGAGCCGTAGATCCGGCCCTCCGCGTCGGCCGCCCCGACGGAGGCGGTGGCGTCGCCGAGCTGGGAGCGCGCGCAGCTCGCGTCGGCGATCGACAGGGAGCCGGAGGCGGCGGGCGCGGCGCCGTCTGCACCGGGCCGGGCCTCCTGGGACCGTTCCCCCTTCTTCCCGGCCGTGCCCTTGTCGCCGGGGCTCTGCCCGCTCGGGGTCACCGTCGCCACCGCCGTCGGGCCACCGCCGCCGGTGGCGCCGCGCGGACCGTCCGCCGCCTCGCTGGCGCTGCCGCTGCTGGCCGCGTTGGCCTGGCGGTCGTCGGCGCCGCCGCGGGTCGCCACGTGCACCAGGGCGGGCAGGGCGGCGCCGCAGAGCACCACCGCGACGGCGGCCCCGACCAGCACCTGCCTGCGGCGCCTGCGGCGGGCGGGCACCGCGCGGCGCAGGTGGTCGAGAGCGCCCGTCGAGGGGCGCAGGTCGCCGACGGCCTCGTGCAGCAGCAGCCGCAGCTCACTCTCACCCAGCTCCCCGGAGCCCCCGGTGTCACCCAAGCCCCCGGAGTCCCCAAAGCCCCCGGAGCCCCCACTGCCCCCGGAACCCCCAGGGTCACCCAGGCCCCCTGAGCCCTGCACATCCCTCAAGCCCCGGAAGTCCCGGAGATCTCCGAGATCTCCGAGATCTCCGAGGTCTCCGGCGGAGTCCCCGAGGTCTCGGTTGTCCCCACCCGCAAAGTTCGACTTATCCGACATGTCCGTAATGCCACCCAGTTCGCCGGGCCCGTCGATCTCGCGGCCCTCCGGCCGCCCGGGATCGCCGACGCCCGGCGCGTTCCTCTCGTGCTTCATGCCGGCGCCCCCATGGCGACGCGCAGCGCGGCGATGCCCCGCGACCCGTACGCCTTGACCGAGCCCAGCGATATGCCCAGCGCTTCGGCGACCTGGGCCTCGGTCATGTCGGCGAAGTACCGCAGCACCAGGACCTCGCGCTGGCGGCGCTGGAGCCCCCGCATGGCCCTGATCAGCTGGTCGCGCTCCAGCTGCTCGTACGCGCCCTCCTCCGCGCTGGCCATGTCGGGCATCGGCTTGGACAGCAGCTTCAGCCCGAGGATGCGGCGGCGCAGCGCGGAGCGGGAGAGGTTGACGACCGTCTGCCGCAGGTAGGCGAGGGTCTTCTCGGGGTCCCGGACCCGGCCGCGGGCCGAGTGCACGCGGATGAACGCCTCCTGCACCACGTCCTCGCAGGACGCGGTGTCGTCCAGCAGCAGAGCGGCGAGGCCGAGCAGCGACCGGTAGTGGGCGCGGTAGGTCTCGGTGAGGTGGTCGACTGTGGTGCCCACCGCCATCGCGCCTTCAGCCTCCCCGCGCTGGGGAGGGACGCGCGCGGCCCGCGTGGCGGGCCACGGCGCGGTCACCGGCAGGCCGCCCGCCGAACGGGGACGCTGCGGGCGCACTGCCGTGCCGCCTCGCCCAGGGGCTGCCACCATGCCGAGTACCTCTGCCACGCCTGTTGGACACGCTCCCCCCCGCCAGGGTTGTACGCGTGCGGCATGGCTATCCGCAAAGCGGTGAATCGCCCCATGCGCACCCAATCTCCCCTTTACCCCGAAAATCCGCAGTGCCCTTGGGGGCGGCTACGAAGACGCACCCTTCCCGCCCGCCGGTTGCATCGGATCACAGCGCATCCTCGAACGAACCACCGGTCCCTTTCAAGCAACCCACGCCGGGCCGCCGGTCACAAAATCCTCACGACAGAACAGGCATTCACCACCCGAAATCAGAAAAACAAGCCACAATTCACCTCACTCACCCCAATCCCAACAAATCGGGCCATCAACCCAAAAAGACAGGCCCGGACCGGTCGGCCCGGGCCTGTCGCCGCCCGCTCAGCGCCCCGTGCCCCCGTACACCACGGCCTCGACGCTGTCGCTGTCCAGGCCGAAGGTGGTGTGCACGGCGCGGATCGCCTCGGTGACCTGGTCCACCCGCGTCACCACGGAAATACGGATTTCGGAGGTGGAAATCAACTCGATGTTGACGCCGGCGTTCGACAGCGCCTCGAAGAACGCCGCGGTGACGCCGGGATTCGTCCGCATGCCGGCGCCCACCAGTGAGATCTTGGCGATCTGGTCGTCGTACCGCAGCGAGTCGAAACCGATCAGCGGCTGGGCCTTGGTCAGCGCCTCCATCGCCCGGTGGCCGTCGCTCATCGGCAGCGTGAAGGAGATGTCCGTCAGGCCGGTGGACGCGGCCGAGACGTTCTGCACCACCATGTCGATATTGATCTCGGCGTCCGAGACCGCGCGGAAGATGACGGCCGCCTCACCCGGCTTGTCCGGCACCCCGACCACCGTGATCTTCGCCTGGGATGTGTCGTGCGCCACTCCGGAGATGATCGCCTGTTCCATGCCCTCTTCTCCTTCCGCCGCGACGTCCGGCTTGCTGCGCACCCAGGTGCCCTCGTGTCCGGAGAAGGACGACCGGACGTGGATGGGAATGTTGTAACGGCGTGCGTACTCCACGCACCGCAGGTGGAGCACCTTCGACCCGCTCGCCGCCAGTTCGAGCATGTCCTCGTAGGCGATGTCCGCTATCTTCCGGGCCTTCTTCACCACGCGCGGATCCGCGGTGAACACGCCGTCGACGTCGGTGTAGATCTCACACACCTGCGCTTCGAGCGCCGCGGCCAGCGCCACCGCCGTGGTGTCCGACCCGCCCCGGCCCAGGGTGGTGATGTCCTTGCTCGTCTGCGAGACGCCCTGGAACCCCGCCACGATCGCGATGGCGTCCTGCGCGAGCGCGTCGCGGATACGGCCCGGCGTGACGTCGATGATCCGTGCCCGGTTGTGCACCGCGTCGGTGATGACGCCCGCCTGGCTGCCGGTGAACGACAGCGCTTCGTGCCCGAGGTTTTTGATCGCCATCGCCAGCAGCGCCATGGAGATCCGCTCCCCGGCGGTCAGCAGCATGTCGAACTCGCGGCCGGCCGGAATCGGGGAGACCTGCTCCGCGAGATCGATCAACTCGTCCGTCGTGTCGCCCATCGCGGACACCACGACCACCACCTGGTGGCCGTCCATCTTGGCTTCCACGATGCGCTTGGCGACCCGCTTGATGCCGTCGGCATCGGCAACGGATGAGCCTCCGTACTTCTGCACGATAAGGCCCACGTGCGCTCCTCGCAGCTTGAGTAAATGCGGTCGTCATGCGGTCGGCTCAGTTTAACGAGCTACCGGAATCCGGCCTCCCAATATCACATAGCGAGATATGACACTCACCACGTGATCGGCCCAGCTCGCGGCCCCATCCCGTCCAGCGACCAGTCCTTCCCGCCGGAAGGCAGCTGCACACGGAAGGAGGAACGTAAGTCACATCACAGTGACGATCAGACCGGTCGGGACCGGCCCGGGGACCGGCCGGGGCAGCCGGAAAACCGGCCGGAACCGCCGGCCCGACCGGGCGGCGTCCGGGCCCAGGACGCCCGGACACGAGCCCTGGCACCCGCTGAACCAGGTGCCGTACGCCGGCGTGCGCGCCCGTCCACGCGACCGCACGCCCCCGTACGGCGCCCCTGGCGCCCTCGTACGACCGTACGACGCCCCCGGGCGCCCCTCAGGACCCCGGGGACCCCGAGACCCCCGCGCAGCCCCCGCGGGCCCGTACGACAGCCCCGCCGCCACACACACGACGCGGCCGGGGTCCGGCCCGGCTCACCGCCGGACCGGACCCCGGCCCAGAAACCTCACCCCGCCCGGCACCTCACCCCGCCCCGGACCGCGCCGAGGCGCGCCCCCGGGGCGGCGGCGTCACGGCTGCGAGGCGGCCCGCAGCCCCAGCGGCGCCGCGATCTCCGCCGCCATCACCTTCCCGGCCTGCTCCGCCAGCTCCTCGTCGCCGTCGGCGTCGCTGTCCGTGTCGAAGCCGTCCAGCTCGTCCAGCGGGCTGTCGAGGCGTACGTGCGCGACGAGCGACTGCAGCGCGCGCAGGGCGGCGGAGGCGGTCGGCCCCCAGTTGGACAGGTACGAGAACTGCCACCACCACAGCGCCTCGGAGACCCGGCCCTCGCGGTAGTGGGCCATGCCGTGCCGCAGGTCGGTGACGATGTCGGCCAGGTCGTCGGAGATCCGGCAGGCCACGGTCGAGCTGCGCGCGACGTACGGGTCGAAGACCTCCGAGTACACGTCGACCGGGTCGAGGAGCACGGCGAAGCGCTCGCGCAGCTCGTCCACGTCCGGCTCGGGGCCCACATCCGGCTCGTACCGCTCGTCGGGCACGATGTCCTCGTGCGCGCCCAGGCGCCCACCGGCGAGAAGGAGCTGGGAGACCTCCAGAAGCAGGAACGGCACCGCGCTGTCCGGCTCGTCGCCCTTGGCGACCTCGGCCACGGCGACGATGAAACTCTCGATCTGGTCGGCGATCTGAACCGCGAAGTCGTCGGGATCCCGGTGGGCGTCGTGCAGCGTTGCGTCAGACATCGAGAAGTCTTCTCCCTTCGAAGGCACGTCCCAGCGTGACCTCGTCGGCGTACTCAAGGTCTCCCCCCACGGGTAGACCGCTGGCCAGGCGCGTCACTTTCAAACCCATCGGCTTGACCATGCGCGCGAGGTAGGTGGCGGTGGCCTCGCCCTCCAGGTTGGGATCGGTGGCCAGGATCAGCTCGGTAACCGTGCCGTCCGCGAGCCGGGCCAGCAGCTCCCGGATCCGCAGGTCGTCCGGGCCGACGCCCTCGATGGGGCTGATCGCCCCGCCCAGCACGTGGTAGCGGCCACGGAACTCGCGGGTCCGCTCGACCGCGACCACGTCCTTGGGCTCCTCCACCACGCAGATGACGGTCGGGTCGCGGCGCGGGTCCTGGCACACCCGGCACTGCTCGGCCTCGGCGACGTTCCCGCACACCGCGCAGAACCGCACCCTGGCCTTGACCTCGGTCAGCGCGTGCGCGAGGCGGCGCACGTCGGCGGGCTCGGCCTGGAGGATGTGGAAGGCGATCCGCTGCGCGCTCTTGGGGCCGACGCCGGGCAGCCTGCCCAGTTCGTCGATGAGGTCCTGGACCACACCCTCGTACACGTCTGCGTCCAATCCCGCGCCTGTCGCGCGCTGAAACGGTTGTCCGCCGGTGCGGCGCCGGTGCGGAGTCGTGGGTGAGGATCAGAAGGGCAGGCCGGGCAGCCCGCCGATGCCCTGGGCGAGCGGTCCGAGCTTCTCCTGCTGAAGCTCCTGCGCGGCGCCGGTGGCGTCCCGTACGGCGGCGAGCACGAGGTCGGCGAGGGTCTCGGCGTCCTCGGGGTCCACGGCTCTGGGATCGATCACCAGACCGCGCAGCTCGCCGGTGCCGGACACGGTCGCCGTGACCAGACCGCCGCCCGCGGACCCCTCGACGGACGCCTCGGCGAGATCCTGCTGGGCCGCGGCGAGATCCTGCTGCATCCTCTGGGCCTGCTGGAGCAGTTGCTGCATGTTGGGCTGGCCGCCACCGGGCATCACGAGTTCGCTCCTGGCTGTCGACGGACGTAACTTCTCGGGTAGCCCGAGCCTACGTGCTCGCACGCCGCCGCGCCCTACGCCGCACGAAGGAGGAGGGGCGTACGGGCCCCTACGGGCCGGGCGGACGGAAGGGCGCCGCACCCGGAACGGACCCACCGGAAGCAGCCGACCCTCCGGCCCACCCGGAACGAACCGGAACCCCGTACGCCCCCGTGAGCGATCACTCGTAGGCGATCACTCGTGGGCGATCTCCTCGACAACGGTGGCGCCGAGTTCGCGCACGATGAGGTCGTACCCGCTCAGGGCGCTGTCTTCGAGGTCCGGGTCGTCCTCGTCCGGGATGTCGTCCTCGGGAGCGACGGTCGGCGGCTCAGGCGGGGCGGCGGCGACCACGGCGGCCCTGGCCGACGGCGCGGTGTCGGGGGACGGCGCGGGTGAGGGTACGGACGGCGAAGCGGCCGGGACGGGCGGGGCGGGCGCCTCCTGCCGGACCCCGCCGCTCCCCGGGCCGACAGCCGCGAACCCGCCCCCGCCGGAAGAGCCGCCCCCCCCACCCCCGGAGCCGCCGCCGAACCCCCCGGAACCCCCGCCGGACCCACCAGCCGCCCCACCGCCCCCACCGCCGAAGCCCCCGGAGGACCCGAACCCCCCAGGGGATCCGAAGCCCCCAGGGCCCCCAGGAGGCTGGGGCCCACCCGAATACCCCCCTGCCAGCCCGCCCGACTGCCCGCCGGAGGGATCGACGACCGCCTCGATCCGCCACTGGACGCCGAACGCCTCGCCAAGGGCCTCGCGCAGCACGTCCTCACTACCGCCGTTGACGAAGCGGTCACGCGCGCCGACGTTGGAGAAGCCCAGTTGGAGGGTGGAGCCGTCGAAACCGATGACCGTGGCGTTCTGGCTGAGCAGGATCCAGGTGAAGCGGCGACGGCTCTTGACCGCTTCGAGGACGTTCGGCCACAGCTGACGCACCTGCGCGGCACCGGCGGCACCGCCAGCAGGCGAGGACCCCGCTCCCCCGCCGCCCCCGCCCCCGCCCCCGTACGAGGAACCCCCTGGCGAAGAGGCCCCCGCGGAAGCTCCCTCGGCACCGCTCCCGCCCCCGGCGGCCCCCCCGGACCCCGGAGCGCCCGCACCCGCGCGCGTCCCGGAACCGGGCACGGCGGCGGTGGGCCAGGCCCCGGGCTGCGGCCGACCCGCAGAGCCCGCAGGACCGGAGGCACCACCGCCGGAACCCCCAGACCCCCCAGACCCAACAGACCCACCGGAGCCCCCAGCCCCACCCGACCCAACAGACCCACCGGACCCACCCGACCCACCGCCCGCGGAAGCCACCCGCGCCCCCGTGGGCCACCCTCCCGGCACCCCACCCTCAGAACCCTCACCGACGGAGGCGGCCCCGCCCCCGGAAACGGAGACGCCCCCCCCTGGCGAACCCGCCTCCCCCGCCCCCTCGCCCCCGGACGAGCCGACCCCGGGAGGCAGCGCACCGGCGGCCGGACCGGCCCCGGACACCGCGGTGGGGGCGGCGGCAGGACCGGCGAGCCCCAGGGTCGGGGCGTGGGCGTCGGGCCCCGGCACGTACCCGACGGACGGCCCCGGCACCGGACCACCGGCACCATGCGCGAGCATCCCCCGCTCCAGCCTCTCCAGACGCACCTGCACCGACAGCACGTCGTCGAAGGCGGCGGGCAGCAGCACGCGCGCGCAGATCAGCTCCAACTGGAGGCGCGGCGAGGTGGCACCGCGCATCTCGGTCAGCCCCTGGTTGACGATGTCGGCGGCGCGGCTCAGCGCGGCGGGCCCGAGGACGGCCGCCTGCTGCTGCATCCGCTCGATGACGTCGGACGGCGCGTCGAGCAGCCCCTTGTCGACCGCGTCCGGGACGGCCGCGAGGATCACCAGGTCGCGCAGCCGCTCCAGCAGGTCGGCGGCGAACCGCCGCGGGTCGTTGCCGCCCTCGATGACCCGGTCGACGACCTCGAAGGCCCGCGCCCCGTCGCCCCCCGAGAAGGCGTCGACCACGTCGGCGAGCAGCGCGCCGTCCGTATACCCGAGGAGGGAGGTCGCCATGGCGTACGTCACGCCCTCCTCGCCCGACCCCGCGAGGAGCTGGTCCATGACCGACATCGAGTCCCGCACCGACCCGGCCCCGGCCCGCACCACCAGCGGCAGCACCCCGTCCTCCACCGGGATGGCCTCGCGGCCGCACACCTCGGCCAGGTAGTCGCGGAGCGTCCCGGGCGGCACCAGGCGGAAGGGGTAGTGGTGCGTACGCGACCGAATCGTGCCGATGACCTTCTCCGGCTCGGTGGTCGCGAAGATGAACTTCAGGTGCTCGGGCGGCTCCTCCACCACCTTCAGCAGGGCGTTGAACCCCGCCGAGGTGACCATGTGCGCCTCGTCGATGATGTAGATCTTGTACCGGCTGGACGCCGGCCCGAAGAACGCCTTCTCCCGCAGGTCACGCGCGTCGTCCACACCACCGTGGGACGCGGCGTCGATCTCGATGACGTCGATCGACCCCGGCCCGTTCCGCGCGAGGTCCTGACAGGACTGGCACTCCCCGCAGGGCGCCGGGGTCGGCCCCTGCTCGCAGTTCAGACAGCGGGCGAGGATCCGGGCACTGGTCGTCTTGCCGCAGCCGCGCGGCCCGCTGAAGAGGTACGCGTGGTTGACCCGGTTGTTGCGCAGCGCCTGCTGCAACGGCCCGGTGACGTGCTCCTGCCCGATGACCTCGGCGAAGGTCTCCGGGCGGTAGCGGCGGTACAGCGCGAGGGACGACACGCGTACGACGATATCGGGGCCCACTGACATCCGTCCCCGTCCCGCGCCCCACCCCACAAGCCCGCTCGACCGCCCCACGCAAGGACCCCTCACGCACCCGCCAGAGCCCACTTACCCTTGCTGCCTTCCGGCCCTGGGGGAGTTCGGTGGGATAACGCCACGTGAGGGGCTGCCCCCCACCCTAGCGGATCGAGACGGCGGGGAACGAGTTCGCGAGCACCGCTCCGGGTCTTGTATTGTTTCCGGCGGAGGATTCGCCTAGTGGCCTAGGGCGCACGCTTGGAAAGCGTGTTGGGGGCAACCCCTCACGAGTTCGAATCTCGTATCCTCCGCACCCTGCCTGACCAGGGCAAACGATGGCCCCGACCGGTAACCCGGCCGGGGCCTTCGTCGTCTCGTAGTTGCAGTTCCAGTTGCATTACCGCGCTCAGGCGGCGGGCGGCTCGCCCTCCGCGGCCCACAGCAGGCCGCCGACCTTGTCGGCCGTGTCCCGGAGCACGCGTCCGGTCAGGTGCTGGTAGCGGCGGCGCATGCGGGCGGACTTCCCCGGCTCCCAGCCCATGATCGCGTCGACGACCGTGTCCGGAACGCCGAGGATGAGCAGGACCGTACCGGCCGTGTGCCGCGCGTCGTGCAGACGGCCCTCGCGCACGCCCGCCGCCTTGAGCAGGTCCTTCCAACGGTGGTGGTCGGTGTTCGGATTCAGCGGCTCGCCCGTGGGCGAGGTGAAGACGTAGCCCTTCTCCACCCAGAGGTCCCCCGCGATCCGCCGCTCCCGCTCCTGCTCGGCCCGGTGCTCGGCGAGCAGCTTGAGCAGCGGGTCGGGCACGCCGATGGGCCGACGGCCCGCCCGGGACTTGGTGTCCTTGGTCTCCCGGCGGGTGTTGATCTTCTCGGGGCAGTAGCCGGGCTTGCGCCCGCACCGTCCGCCGCAGCCGTGCTTGTACCGGGGCCGCAGCCGCCCGCGATGGACGACGAGGACTCCGAGCTCGAAGTCGACGTCCGCCCACTTCAGCCCGAGGACCTCGCCCTGCCGCAGCCCCAGGGCCAGGGCGATGACCCAGCGCGCCGCGTGCCGCCGCTTGCCGGCCTCCTCCAGGAGGCGCTGCACCTCCTCGACCGTGTAGGGCTCGACCTCCTCCTCTTCCAGGCGCGGGGCCTTGGCGATCGTGGCCGGGTTCAGGGTGAGGTGCCGTCGACGCACGGCTTCGTTGAGCGCGGCGCGTACGGTGCGGTGGACCTGGTGCGCGGTCCCGGCGGCACTGCCGCCCTCCCGCATCTTCTGGTAGAAGCGCTCCAGGTGCTCGGGCTCCAGCTTCTCCAGGCGGTGCGCGCCGAGACCGGGGATCAGATGGTGGTAAACCGCCACGCGGTAGCCGTCGATGGTGTTCTCCGAGACGTGCGGCGCGGCGATGTTCTCGACCCAGTGGGTCAGCCACGATTCGACCGTCCAGACCTGTCCGGCCTTGCGTACGCCGCCGGAGTCGCGCTGCCGCTCCAGCTCGCGGACAGCCTTGGTCACGTCGGCGCGGGTCTTGCGCATGACGTGACGGCGGTCGGGCCTGCCGTTGTCCTTGACGCCGACGGTGACGTAGCCGTGCCAGTACCCGTCCTTGCCGAGGAAGATCGAGGAGGCGCCGTTGGGCTGTCGGGACTTCGCCATGACAACCCCCTTCAGGCCGCGAGCGTGACATCGGAGCGGGCGACTCCCGCTTGGGCGGTCAGGTACTCGGTGAGTGCTTGGGCGGGTATGCGGCGCAGGCGGCCGATCTTGACGGACCGGATCTGGCCGGAGGAGACGAGGGCGTACATCGTCGTCCGGCCGATGCCGAGGCGGCGGGCGGCTTCCTCCACGGTGAGGGCGACGAGGGTGGGGTCGCCGTGGCCGTCGTGCCGTTCGGCGGTCGGAGGGCGGTGGGCGCCTTGGGGTATGTCCAGCGACTGGGCGGTGTGGGTGGGGGCGGGCAGGGGGTGGTGAGGCAAGGCGTTCTCCTCGACCGCGCGCGTGCGGGGCGGCAACCCCGGCTCGCGGCGGTGGTGATGGTTCAGGGATGGGCGGATTGCAAAGGGGTTAGAGCCGATCGCCGGGGGCCCGGGCGTTCGCAGCGCACCGGGCGGGGCGGGGCGGGTTATGTGCCGGGCTCGGGTCTGGGGTCGTCGCCGCCTGGCGGGGTGCCCGGGTGGTGGAGTTCGTGGGGCTGCGGCAGGCGGGTGGTCTCCTCGGCGATGGCGTGGGAGACGGCGGCGTCGACCTCGTCGCGGATGTCGGGGTGCTGCTGGAGGTAGGCGTCCAGGGCGTCGCGGGCCTGGGTGAAGGCGAGATTGGCGCGGTGGACCTCGCGGTAGGCGCGGCGGACGTACTCCACCAGTTCCATGGCGCGGGCGTGGGCGGCCAGCTTCGGCGGGCCGACGAGGTTCTCCAGGGAGAGCCCGAAGATCTCGGCGAAGCCGATGGCCTCGTCGAGGTTGACCCGCCGCTTGCGATTCTCGATGCGCCACACGGCGGAGGGGTTCATCTCGTACCCGGCCGCGTTCAGCCGATCGGAGACGGCGTTGGTGCCCCAGCCCCGGGACTCGCGTTCCAGCTTGATCCGGATGGCCAGGTTCTCCTCGCCGCTGAGCGGCGCCGACTCCTCCCCCGGGGCGTCGTCCTCCATCGTTCGACCTCCTTCCTTACGCAGCAGCCCCCTGCTATACGCAGGGACGGGTGAAACCGTACCACGCGTTCTGCGGTTGGCAAGACACTCCTGCGATCGGCAAGGTATGTGGCATGATGGACGTCGGCCCGCCCTACCCGGGTCGGCCCTGGAGAAACGAAAAAGCCCCCGGTGCTGCGAACACCGAGGGCCCAAGCAGAAGCACCCCATAACCGCCCATCCCTGAACGATCACCACCGGCCACACGGGGGTTGCCGCCCCCAAAGCACGGCCGGGTGAGGAGTCTCCTTGCGTCAGACTACGACGCCCCACACCCACACCGCACGCCCCCCGCGCCATCCGGCGCCGACGGCCGGGCGGTGACCGTGGCGCGCATCCGCACCGTCAAGCCGGAGATGTTCATCTCCGAGACCCTGGCCTCGGTGTCCCTGACCGCCGAGCGCACCTTCACCGGCCTGCTCACTCAGGCCGACGACGAAGGCCGCCACCGCGACAACGCCGCCGTCATCGCCGGAGCCCTGTGGCCCCTGCGTCCGGAGCACACTGCCGTCCACGTCGAAGACGACCTCCAGCAGCTCGCCGACACCGGCCTGATCTGCCGCTACACCGCTGCGGACGGCAAACGCTACCTCCACCTGGTCAACTGGCACCTACACCAGAAGATCAACCGCCCCAGTGCCTCCCGCCTCCCCTCCTGCCCCCACCACGGCGCACCGGCCGACACTCACGGAGGACTCACCGAGCCCTCAAACACCCACCGCACCCAGCCTCCGACCGGCACCACCCGACCGCACCAGACCAAGCTCCCGCGATTCGACGCGCAGGCGCCCACCGACTTCCCCTGCAACAGCCCCTACGGAGAACCCGCAGGTCACAGGGCTGACGACGAGGACTCACTGAGCCCTCACGGCGGCATCCGTGAGGCGTCACCGTCTGGATCTAGGATCGTGGATCCTGGATCAGTCCTTACGGGGGACGCCAGCGCCCCCGCGCCGAACCCCATCACGCCGTCCCCCACCGCACCGGACCTGGTCGCCGAGTACGTAACCGCCTGCCGCAACCGGCCCCCGCAGCGGCACCTCGCCCGCCTCGGCAAGGAGATCAAGGCCCTTCTCGGCGAAGGCATTCACCCCGACCACCTCCGCGCCGGGCTCGAACGGCTGCGCACCAAGGGCCTGGACCCCGTCGTCCTGCCCAGCGTGGTCAACGAGGCGATGAACGCCGACCGCCCCGGTGACCCGCCGCCCTCCGCGACGTGGCACCAGGCGTGGACCAACCCCGCCGACATCCAGGACGCGTACGGGGGCGCCCTGTGACCCGCCGCCCGCATCCGCGCCCGCACGGCGCTCGCGACCCCCAGCACGCCGCCGACGCCCTGCGCCGACGCATGGCGGACCTGCTCACCGCCCGCAGCCTCACCCCCGACAGCGCCGTCCTCACCCCCGACAGCACCGTCCCGGACCCCGGCACCGCTACGGACCCCGAGCGCCAACCCACCCCGCTGGAGCTGGCCGAACGCCGGATCCCACCGCGCTACCGCCACGCACAGCCCGACCACCCCCAGGTCACCACCTGGATCCAGCAGGTCGTCCTCGCCGCCAGGCCGGGTCCAAGCGGCGCCCCAGGCATCGCCACCGGCCCCTCGCTGCTGATCGCCGGACCGACCGGCGTCGGCAAGACGCACCAGGCGTACGGCGCCGTACGCGGCCTCCTCCACGCCGGAGTCCGTCTGCGCTGGCAGATGACCACGGCCGCCGACCTCTACGCCGCCCACCGGCCCCGCCCCGGCCACGACAGCGAACGCCACCTGCGCGACCTCGCCCGCTGCCCCCTCCTGCTCATCGACGACCTCGGAGCCGCGAAGGCCAGCGAGTGGACCGAGGAGCTGACCTACCGGCTCATCAACTCCCGCTACGAGCACCTGCTCCCCACCGTCCTGACCACCAACCTCCCCACCCGCGACCTGCGCACCGCCCTCGGCGACCGCGTCGCCTCCCGCCTCGCGGAGATGACCGAACGCGTCGTCCTCACCGGCCCCGACCGCAGACGCCACCCGAGCGCCTCGTAGCACGCCCCGCGCCCGCGCGCCCCTCACGCCCTCGCCCCTATCCGCCCCGGCCGCGACGAAGCCGGACCGCCAGTGGGGCGAGTCCGCGCACCCGCCACCCCGCCGGTTCCCCTGCCCGGAGTACCACCGCATGCCCTCCCCCAGCACCACCCCGCCCGCACTGACGGCGACCGCCGCGATCCGCGCGGGCGTCGCCCTGCTCGGCGCCACCGGCTTCGTCCTCTCCTACGACGCCCTACGCCAGATGGCCGCCGCCATCCACGTCCGCGAGCCGCTGACCTACGCCTTCCCTCTGGTGATCGACGGGTTCATCGCCATCGGCGTCGGTGCCCTGCTCCTCCTGCGCACCGCGCCCCTGCGCTCCCGGCTGTACGTGTGGACCCTCGTCATCACCGCCACCGCCACCAGCATCTGGGCCAACGCCCTCCACGCCATCCGCCTCAACCAGCAACACCGCCACACCGGCCTCCACCTCGGCAACCCCACGGTCGGCGCCCTCTCCGCCATCGCTCCGCTCGCCCTCGCCGGAGCCGTCCACCTCTACCTCGTCATCCGCCGCCACCCCACCCCCGTACCGGCCTCGCCCACCGCCCACCTCACCACCGCCATCCGCCACGACCAGGCCACGGCCCCGCCCCGCAAACTCACCCCCGAAACGGACGCCGGAGGCCGACACCAGCCCACGCCACACCCCAACGGCCACGTGGCGGAAAGCATCGCCGACAAGGCGGAAGCCCAGGGCATGCCCGGAAAGCCCAAAGGCCGAAAACCCAGCGCCCCCATGGACGAGATCCTCGCCATCGGCCGCACCGCACCACGAGGACGCGACGGGCGCATCTCACGCCGAGCCGTCGAAACGGCGATCCGGACCCACGGCCACGCCATCGGCAAAGACCGCCTCGCCGAAGCCACCCGCCTCCTGCAAGACGAACTCGACCGCACCCACCCCGGCAGCGCCTGACCCAACCAGACCCCACACCACCACCAGACGGCCCCGGTCGTCCCCACGCAGGCCGGCCAGCGCGGGGCCCCACACCAACCAAGCGAGCCTGACCGCCCCACCCCGTCACCCACCGCCCCGAGGAGGCGATAAACGTGCGCCAGCACACCCCCGAGCCCACCAGCGTCCCGAACCCCGCGCCAACGCCGAACCAGCCCAGCGCCGTTGGCGGAGCAAGTAGGGGGATAAGGACTCCTTATCCCGACCCCGCCCCGGAGGGGGCAGGGCAGGCGGCCGACGAGGCTGCGGCAGCACCCGGCCCGGGGGTGCCGGAGGAGAAGTCGTTCGCGGAGCGGGTACGGCGGCGCAAGCGCGAGCCCCAGCGGCGCGAGCACCGCACACACCCGCGGTTCGGCGACGACGAGTGGGCCGCGCTCACCGCCGCCGCGAAGGCCAACCACTGCACGCCGGGCACCTTCACCGCGCTTGTGACCGCGCTGGCCTCCGGCCACGACGACCCGCGCGCCGCCATCGCCGACTTCCACGCAGGCATCCAGAAGCTCGGCAAAGCCACCACCGAGCTGTCCCGCATCGGCAACCTCCTCAACCAGGAGACCCGCTACCTCCACCAGGGCGGCGAGTTCTACCAGGCACACATGCACCTCCTGGCCCGCATCGAACAAGCCGTCGACGCCGTGGAAGACACCGCCGTACGACTGGTACGAGACCCGAAGTGATCGTCAAGCCCATCGAGGTCCGCGACTTCGCCTACAAGACCGTCCGCTACCTCTTCGGACCAGGCCGCCACAACGAACACACCGACCCGCACCTGATCGCCTCCTGGAACGGCTACGCCCCCGACCCCGGCCGCCACCCGGAACGCCACACCGTCGGCCAACTCGCCGCCCGGCTCGACGTGCCGATCAAAGCCCTGCGCGAACACCTCCGCCCGGAGGTGAAGTACCTGCACATCCCCCTGCGCGCCGCCCCCGGCGACCGCCACCTCACCGACGACGAATGGGCCGGCGTCGCGCGCCGCGTCCTCCGCGCCGCACGCCTCGCGCCCGAAGGCGACGACCAGGCGTGCCGGTGGATCGCGGTCCGGCACGCCGACGACCACATCCACCTCCTGGTCACCCTCGTACGACAGGACGGGCGTGCCCCCGACCTGCCCCGCAGGTACATCCAGGTCATGCGCCGCGAAGTCGACCGCATCGAAACCGACCTCGGCCTGCGCCGCCTCAAACCCGGCGACGGCACCGCCGCCAAACGCCCCGGCCACCGCGAACACTTCAAGGCCCACCGCCAAGGACACACAGCAGAAAGCGTCCGGCTGCGCACCGCCGTACGCCAAGCGCTGGCCGCGTCCGCCACCGTCGACGAACTCGTCACCCACCTCGCCGACCGGGGCGTGCTGGCCGACATCGCCCGCAAACCCTCCGGCGACATCCGCGGCATCACCTTCGCCCACCAACCCACCGACGGGAACAAGGCGGTGTGGTTCTCCGGCAGCAAGCTCGCCCCCGACCTCTCCCTCCCCAAGATCCTCAACCGGCTCCGCGCCGCCCAGCACTTCACCACCGGCTACCACCCCGGCGACCCCTGGCGCCACGCCGCCCGCGCCCTCCACACCCTCCCCACCGTCCTCGGCCAAGCCGACGAGCAGGCCGCCGCCGACCACATCCACGCCTTCGGCGCCCTCCTCGACGCCGCCGCCCAAGCCGCACCCGCGACCACGCCCGTCGAACTCCGCCAGGCCGCAGCCGCCTACGAACGCGCCACCCGCGCCCGCCAGGAAGCCGACTACCAGGCAGGCCGAGCCCTACGAGAACTCGCCTACCAACTCACCCGCGCCCCCGCATCCGACGAGACCCTCGCCTGGCTGCTGTGCGCCGCCATCATCGCGATGATCGCCATAACCCGCTGGCACCGGGCCCGCCACCACCAGCAACAAGAAGAGGCCGCACGCCAGGCCCTCGCCCACCTTCAGGTCGCCTACCGGCGAACCGCCGCCGCGCCCATAGCCGCCATCGCCGCGCAAGCACCGGACCCACGGATCGCCAGCCGCTGGGAGACCCGCATCCGCACACTGCTCCCCGAGGCAGCCGACCGCGTCATCACCGACCCCGCATGGCCCGCCCTCGCCGCCACCCTCCACCTCGCCCACCTCACCGGCAGCAAGCCCGAATCGCTCATCACCTCCGAAGGCGCCAGGGAGGCACTCGCCGGCACGGAGCACCCCGCCGCCCGAACAGCAGCACCAGCGCGCCCGAAGCGCGGTTCTGCGCACCTCTCAGCAGTACAGCGTCGACCAGCCGCAAGCCACCAGCACGCCAACCCACCACCGCCAAGCCGTGCACCCGACCACCAACCACAGGCGCTGACGGAGAAGACACACCAGAAACGAGCGCGTCAACCGTAGGACGGGGTTCGGCACGGGCCGACCCACCAGGTCCTTGCAGCCTGACCGAGACTACGAAACAACGAAGGGCTTGGCCGCTGAGAGGTCAGGCCCTTCGTTTTCGACTGGGGGATAAGGTAGGATTCTTCTATCCGAGGTGAAGGATACGTTCAATGGAAAAAATTGCCTTGTTCAACCACAAAGGCGGAGTAAGCAAGACCACCACCGTCTTCAATCTAGGGTGGATGCTAGCAGAACAGGGCAAGAAGGTCCTAATGGTTGACTCGGACCCTCAATGCAATCTCACGGGGATGGTGCTGGGGTTCCAGGGAGCAGATGAGCTCGAACTTTTCTATGAGACACAAGGAAGAAATACCCTCCGTTCAGGATTGCTTCCGGCTTTTGAGGCGCAGCCCCGATCTATCGAACCGGTTGAGGTGGTTTCTGTTACTGGACGCCCCGGCCTTCACCTCTTGGCCGGAGACTTGCGTCTGGCTGAGCTTGAGGTCACTCTAGGGATCGCACAAGAATTGTCTGCCGCGATTCAGGCGCTTCAAAACCTCCCAGGTAGCTTGAATTTCTTGATCAATGCAACGGGCGAACATATCGGCGTAGACTACGTGCTAATCGATTTGAGTCCAGGGCTCGGCGCAATCAATCAAAACCTCGTATCAATTAGCGATTACATGATCCTGCCGACATCGCCAGACATCTTTTCAGTTATGGCGATTGACTCGCTGGCGCGAGTCCTTCCTCGCTGGAAACTATGGGCTGATCAGGCTAGCAAGATGCCCGTACTGAGGGATGCAGCATATCCGTTCCCTGAACCTAATCTGAAAGTCCTGGGAACTGTAATTCAAAAGTTTCGCCCCCGTAAGGGACGCCCAGCCTCGGCGTTTCAACGCTGGATCGATCAGATTGATTTCGCCGTAGAGACAAGGTTGCGTCCAGCTCTTGAAGCAGAGAGCTTGCTCCTACCTTCGGAGATCTACAGGAGCTGTGGAATCGACGCGGGGCTCAATCTGGCTTTGATTGCCGATTTTAACAGCTTGATCTCTCGTTCCCAGGAACACGCAACGCCCGTTTTCTCCTTGACTGAGGGGCAACTGGCTGCAGTTGGTGACGTTCTGGAAAATTTCATTTCATCCCGAGATTCATTCCATGCCGACTTCAATGCGCTAGCGCAACGCATTGACTCCTTGATCGAAGGCTCGAAGGCCTGATGCGCCGTGCCAACTCCTGAAGTTCTGCTATTCAAGCAAAATATCACGTACGCAAGAGATCTGATCGCGACTGCTTCTGCACTGAGAGCGCAAGTTACGGCAGTTATCAACACCGATGATTTGCTAAGATCTGCACTCGTTCAAGGCGTCAGCGCCTTCGATCATTATGTTCATGAAGAAGTGCGTGCGCGGATGATCGCTACGCAATTGGGGCAACACCGGCGCGCCAATGGGTACGACAAGTTTCGTGTTAGCTTAGCGTCTGTGAGTGCAGCGCTCACTGTTGGTGGAGCTGCTTGGCTGGAACAGGAGATCCGTGAGCAGCACGGCTATCTAAGTTTCCAGCAGCCCGATAAAGTAGCCGATGCCTTTCGGTTAGTGAGCGATGTCTCTATCTGGACAGAAACAGCGAGGCAACTCGAAACGAAGCCCGAAGATGTCAAACGCCAACTAAAACTAATTGTCGATCGCCGAAATAAGATCGTCCACGCAGCTGACACAGATCCCACTCCACCACGATCGAGATACCCTATCGGCGAAGCAATGGTCCGCGACAGCATTAACTTCCTAGAGAGAGTCGTCGACGCAATATCGGCCGTACTTGAGCTTGAATAATTCTGCTTTTTGGCGTCGTGTTGCATTTTCGCTGCTTCGAACCGAGCCTTCTTCCGGGGGCGTCACCACCATGAGCAAGCGTGAGACTCGTTGTCAGGTCGAATGGCCAGTTCTCGAATCCGGGCCGCGCACCCCCACGACAACGTCACCCCGGCCCCGCCGTGCCCGTAGTTGTGCACCACCAGCCGCCCGCTCGGCAACCGCTCCGCCTCCACCCGCACAGCGTCCCGCGTCGGCCGGGCCCCGACCCGATGCTCAAGAACCCGGGAACCGGCCAGCCGGGGCTCGACCGCCGCGCACCGCTCCACGATCGCCGCCGCGGCCTTCGCGTCCGGGGCCAGGCTGCCCTCCCCGTCGACGGCGGTCCCGCCCAGCACGACCGTCTGCCCCTGCGGGTAGATGCACAGCAGGTCCGGCGACAGACCCGTGTCCTCGGAGAAGAAGTCGGTCAGCCCCGGATTGGCGACCACCACGTGCTGCCCCCGGACCGGCCGCAGACCCGCGTCCGGCACCAGCTCCCGAGCACCCAGCCCCGCACAGTTCACGATCACCGACGCCGCCCCCACCTCCCCAAGTGAGCCGACCCTGCGCCGCTCCACCCTCCCCCCGGCCGCCCGCAGCCGCCGCAGGAGGTACCCCAGGTAGACCGGCATGTCGATCAGCGGCACCGTGAACCGGTACCCGGACCGGAAGCCCACCGGCAATTCCTCGCCCTCGCACGGCCGGAAGCCCGGCAGCGCCGTCGCCCACTCCGGCGGCGCCTCAGCGTGCCGCGATGCCTCGATGCCGCCGACCAGGCGGACCCCGGTGGCCGGATCACCGGCCAGCTCGCGGAAGACCTCCAGGGAGTGGCGGCTCCACCGGTCGACCTTGTCCTTCGGCTCGACCAGGTACGGCCCCCACATCGCCCCCGCCGCCAAGGACGTCCTCCCCGGGACCTCCTCCGCGACCACCCGCACGCGCCACCCGGACTCCGCCAGCAGGACAGCCGCCGTCAGCCCCGCCACGCCCGCCCCGACGACGACAACGCCCTCCTCCGTGTCCATGGCAACGACCCTACCCAGACCCGTGCGCAACGCCCGCCGGGTGCCGGGACAGCGCCTCTTCGAGCTGCGGGAGGAAGCCCCGGACGTACGGATTGCGCTGGCGCCGCCGCAGGTCGGTGGCGAGCTGGTGGAGCAGGGCCGCGCTGCGCGGGGAGCGGACCGTCTCCAGCCGCGCGGCGGCGGTCTGGCCCACCTGGCAGGCCAGTTCGAGTTCGCCGCGAGCGCTGTGGCCGAGCGCCAGCCACGCTCCCTCGAACAGGGCACGCCGCTGGCTCGGGTCCCCTCGGTCGACTGTGTGCGCGCCCGTGTCCAGCAGGGTCGAACCCTCGGCGAGCCAGCTTCGGGCCGACGAGGTGGCCCCGCTGCGCTGCTGGGCGCGGCCCAGGTGGATGAGGGCGTATCCCGCCTGGCAGTCGAGGTGGTTGTCGGTGAGGAAGTACATCCAGCGCGGTTCATCGCCGCTGCCGCGTCGTTCGATCAGCTCGCGGGCCGTGTCCCGGGTGCGGGTGAAGTCGGTGGCCCGGCCCGCGACCGCGTACGCGTAGGCCAGCCGCGACAGGACCGACGCCCGTACGGTGACGGGGGCGGCCTCGCTGGCGCGGCGGGCGGCCTCGCCGAGCGCGATCGCGTCGGCGGGGTGGTGCCGGCTGGCCGCCTGGAAGGACAGGTCGGCGAGGATGTGGGCGGACAGCGGCAGGTCGTTCACCTGGTGGGCAGCCCGCAGTGCGGTGGCGAAGTACCGCTGGGCGAGTCCGTGATCGGCGGCGTCGAAGGCCATCCACCCCGCGAGCTGCCCGATCTCGGCGAAGGCCCGGATCAGGCGGGACGCCGCCGCCGACGGGTGGCCGCCTTCGCGCAGCAGCAGGCCCACGGCCCGGAACTGGGCGCCGACGTACGGCAGGTGCCGGGCGCCACCGTGCTCGTCGTCGAGGAGTTGGAGCCGCGGCACGTTGTGTTCGACCTGCTCCACCAGCGGGTCGGCCGACGCGCCGCCGGTCAAGCGGGGCGTGTAAGCGCCTCGCCCGGCGGTGCCGTCGAGGTACTGGGAGACGATCGCCGTCAGGCCGGAACCCGAGACCGCCAGGAAACGTCGGCGGTCGACGAGCCCTCCCAGCACCCAGTTCTCCACGATCTTCCTTAAGCCTTCGACGGTCCAGGGGCCGGTGAGGTCGGTATCGGCCGGTACGAGCATCGGGGACTCCGCCGCGCGGCCCTGCCACAGCTCGGCCACCGATACGACCCTGCCCAGCTCCTGGGATAGCACGTACGCGGCCATGGCTGGCAGGGGCGAACGGGGTACGCCTCCGCTGTCGCGCCAGTGGTACGGCGCCGACTCGGTCACCGTTCCGACGCCGAACACCCGGTTGAGCTTGCGGGCGAGAGCCTTGGGGCTCCAGCCCAGCTCGTCCAGGCAACCGGCCAGCGCGGCGTTCGGTTGACCTGGCCGTACACCCATCACAGACCACCTCGTGGTGCCGACGCTTCCCTGAACGCGAACCCGTCCATGGTGACGCCCGCGATCGGCCGCAGGGCCGCCATCGGCGGAAGTTGACCGAGTTGACCGCCTGATCCGCTCCTCGCGCCCCCTGCCCGTCGGATCTCCTGGAGATACGGCGGAAGGCGCGCGGCCTTCTCCACGGCGCGACGGACGTCAGAGCGAACGTCAGAAGGGAGGTCGGATCGTGAAACACCTTTCGGCCGTCTCCCCTACGCACCTCCGACCCGCGCCCGCCGGGCGGACGGAGCCCGAACCGGACCCCCGCTGCGCGGACGACCGCTCCGCCGGGTGCTTGATCATGGATCTGCCGTTCGGCCCCCTGGCAGCCGACGCCGCGCGCGGCGCGGTGGCCGTCGCCCTGAAGGCCAACAAGCTGTCCGGCCTTGTGGACGACGCCCAGCTCGCCAGTTCGGAGGCGGCCACCAACGCGGTGCAGCACGGCAGCCCGCCGCTGATCCTCGCGGTGGAGTGGGCGGCGGAGCCCCGCGGCACGGCCACCGTGGAGATCACGGTCACCGACGGCGGATGCCGCCGCGCGCCACGCCCTGCCCGGGCAGCCCTGCCGGAGGCCGACGCGGAACACGGTCGAGGGCTGTGGATCATGCAGGCCCTGTCCGCCGCCTGGTCCCTGGACATCGGCGCGGCGACCACCCGCGCCTGGTGCCGCCTGTCCGGCTCCGCCCGTACCCCAGACGCCGAAGCCGCACGGCGCGGCGACTGATCCGGCCTGTCCCGAGGAGGAGAGAGCACGGTGCTCATGCAGCCCGCGCGGTGGCCGCACGCCGCCACGTCAGGAGAAGGCGGTAGCCGATGAGCCCCGTCGTGCTGGTCTGCCTGCCCTCCCCGCACGACGTCTGGCGGCTGTCCCCGGATCACGAGGCGTCCCTGCGGTCCGACTTCCCGGACGCCGAGTTCCGTATCGTCGACTCCGGCGCGGTGGCCGACCAGCTCAAGGACGTGCACGTCTACCTGGGCCGGCGATTCGCCGCCGAGTGGTTCCCGCTGGCCCCGCACCTGGAGTGGATCGCCTCCCCGGCGGCCGGTACGGACCACCTGCCGGTCGCCGAGGCCGAAGCGGCCGGCGTGGCGCTGACCCGCTCGTACGGCTTCCACGGCCGCCCCATGGCCGAGCACGCCATGGGCCTGGTCCTCGGCTTCTCCCGCGGCCTGTTCGTCAGCAGCCGCCTTCAGCGGACCGACCTCGTGTGGAGGGACCGGCTGGCGGAGGAGTTCTTCGACCTGGCCGACGCCACCATGACCATCGTCGGCTGCGGCAGCATCGGCTCCCACCTCGCCAGCGCGGCCCGCGCGTTCGGCATGAACGTCATCGGAGTGCGCCGCACGCCGCCGCCCGACACGATCGAGGGCATCACCTGGATGGGCGCGGACCAGGCCCGACGGGCCATCGCCCGTGGCGACGTGGTGGTCAACCTGCTCCCGGCCACCGACGACACCAGGGGCTACTTCAGCGCCGAATTCTTCACCGCGTTCAAGCCCGGAGCGATGTTCCTCAACCTGGGCCGGGCCGCCACCGTGGACCACTCCGCGCTGCTGCACACCCTTGAGTCGGGACGTCTCCTCGGAGCGGCCCTGGACGTGACCGACCCGCAGCCCCTTCCCCTGGACCATCCGCTGCGGCACCACCCGCGGGTCGTCCTCACTCCCAAGAGCTCGACGCTCTCCCGCGGCTACATGGACGGCGCCGTGGCGTTCTTCGCCGACAACCTGCACCGCTACCTCTCCGGATGGCCGCTCAAGGGCCTGGTCACCGCGCCCGCGACCCGCCACCGGCGCGAAGGGGGCTGACCGATGCCCGCCGCCGCTCGTCACGCCCTGCTGACCGACTTCGCCGCCACCGGCCGCAACCACCCCTACCTGACCTTCGCCCTCAACTCCGTGTGCGACCTGGACTGCGTCTTCTGCGCGCCCCGCCGCATGCCGGACTACGGTCCCAAGGGCCGTCCGCTCACGGTGGACGACTACGCGGCCATCGCCCGCGAAGCCGGCACCTGGCGCGTACGGAAAGCCCACTGCTCCGGCGGCGAACCGACCCTGCGCGGCGACATCCTCGACCTGCTGGCCGCGATCGCGGGCGGCCTGGGCCCCGGAGCGGCGGTCGGCATGACCAGCCACGGCAACCTCCGCCGAGGGCTGACCGTCGACCGGCTCCGCCGGGCCGGGCTCACCCACCTCAACGTCAGCCTGCACAGCCTCGACCCGCGGCGATCGGCCGCCGTCATGGGCGGCGGCGACCCCGCCCGGGCGAGGGCCGCGATCGACGTCGCCCTCGCGTGCGGTGTCCAGGTGAAGGTCAACTGCGTGCTCCTGCGCTCCCACCTACGCGACGCGCTACGGGTCGCCGCCCTCGCCAGGACGCTGCCGGTCGCCGTGCGCCTCATCGAACTCCAGAACATCGGACCGGCCGGAGCCCTCTTCCCTACCGAGTTCGTCTCCGAGGCGGAGGTCCGCCCGTACCTGGCACGCTGGTTCGCCGACGCGGGAGAGGTCGACCGTACGGCACTCGGGGTGCGCAGCCCCGGCCGTTACCTCCGCCCCGACGGCTGGGCCGGGTCGATCGGCTTCATCGCCAACACGAGCTGCGCCACCTGCTCCGACGCCAACCGCATCAAGATCACACCCACCGGACTGGCCCGCCCCTGCGTCCTGCGCAACCGCGACATCGCCCTCAAGCCCCGCCTTGCGGACGCCACGCTCCCCGACGCCTTCGCTCACCTCTTCCGCGCCATCCTCGAACGCGACACCAACGAAGCATGGCCGGGCGTCCACCACGTCGACTACGACCTGCGCTGGGACCGCGTGGAGCGTCGCCGGGACACACCCGCGCTGCTGCCACTGGCCCGCGCCGGAGCCGCCCAGCCCTGCGCCGCGCGCGCCGGCCAACCCTCCCCCGGGGAGGTGCGGTGACCGCCCAGGCCCCGCTCGAAGCCGCCCCGCTGTACGCCGCGCTCAGCGCCCGCTACGAGCACGAGCTGCTGCACCACGGACTGGCCCTCGCCATGCTCACGCACAAGTGGCAGAGCGCCGACCTGCTCGCCCCGCACTCCGACCTCGACCTGCGCGTCCTCTGCACAGCGCTCCCGCCGACTGGCACGAGTGGAACGAGCGCCTGGCCGCCGCCCACACCGCCGCCGTCGCCCGCGACCCGGCCAACCGACGCCTGCTGGAACACCCGCCCGGCTACGCGTTCACGGTCTCCGAAGTCGACCGCCGCCGCGTCTCCCCTCCCGAACTGGCCACCTGGACCCTGATCAGCGGGCACCAGCGCACCTTCCATCGCTGGAAGTCCCACGCGCAGATGGTCCCGTGGAGCAGCCTGGACGAGCGCTTCTACTGCGCGATCCTCGACGCTCGCCTGCACGGCCGTTACCGACTCACAGACGACCACGCCGACAACGTCGCCCGGGACCTGCCCGGCTACCAGCGCCACTGCGTGGCCTGGCACTACCTCGCCCCTTGCTGGTTCGCCGCCGCCGCGCTGGCCACCCGCACCCGCTGCCCGGGAAAGTCCGCCGCCCTCGCCCAGTGGCGCCCGGCCGGCCTCGAACCGTACGCCGAGTCCTTCCTACGCCATGCCAGCGGCGCGGCACAGGATGCCACCCCGCACGAGCCCCCGCACGAGCTCCTGGCCACCGCGCACCGCGCCCTCGACGCTGCCCTGCGCCACGTTCCCACCGGGGCCGACACGCCGCCGCCCGCGGAAGAGACCGCCGAATCCCGCTCCGTGGCCTGGACCATGGCCGTCGGCATGCTCCGCGTACGCATGGCCCGCTGGCTGTACTACCTCGACCCGCCCGCCGACACCGCCACCGGCTACCTCATCGCGCGGGAGGCCAAGGAGCTACGCGCCGCCGCCAGCCTCCTGCGCTCACTGGCCGGAGACGAGGCGACCGCAGGCCAGCGGCTCACCGCCCGCATGGCCGACCTGCTGCCAACCGAACCCACCACCCCCGTCGTCCTCCGGCGCACCCTGACCGCCTGGCGACGGCACCGACACCTCGTGGAGGACTTCCTGAGCCTCCCCGCCGCCTAACGCCCGTGCTCCCAGAAAGCCACGCCATGCCGACCGAGACCCCCGGGGCCCGGACCCTGACCACAGCCAAGATCAAAATCACGACGAAGTGCAACCGGTCCTGCGGATTCTGCATCTTCGCCGACGGCGCCCGGGGCGCGAACATGCCGCTGGAGACCTTCTCCGCGATCCTGGACCGCCTGGAGACGGTCCCCTTCCAGCTCCTGCACATCAACGGCGGCGAACCCACCGTTCACCGCGACTTCCCCGCCCTCAGCCGCATCGCCCGCGCCCGCTTGCCCGACAGGACGACGGTGCTGGGCACCAACGCCATCACCCTGGCCCGCAACAAACGGCTCCTGGACGTCACCCTCGACTACTACGACCGCGTACTCATCGGCTGCGACGACGAACACGGCAACTACGCCGAGGTCCACGCCATCGTCCCCGTGCTGCGCGCGGCCGGGAAGACCGTCGTAGTCAACAGCGTCCTCGAAGGCATCGCCGCACACCGGCTCGCCGAGCTCGCTGACCTGTGCGCCTCGAACGGGGCCGTCCACGTCACCAACTACGTCCACCACATCGACGTCGGGCAGCCCGCCAACGAGCTGGGCGGGCGGTGCGCCCGCTACCTCGACCAGCACCTGATGATCGAACTCGACGGCTCCTGCTACCGCTGCTTCAACGCGATGGCCAAGGACGACAGCGAGTTCAGCGTCTGGGACGACGACTTCACGGCCAAGGTCTTCGCACCCCGTCGCCACCACTACCGCTTCTGTGCCCGGTGCCACGAGTACGCCGACTCCGGCGCGCCCGCCAACGAGCAGCCGCCGACGGTATGGGGCCCGAGAAGCCGGTCGGCACTGACTGCCCTCCGGGCGTGCTGACAGGCCGCTTCAGTCTCCGGCCCGTCCGACGACCACGTCCTCGGGCAGGCCGGACAGCAACACCATCCACATTCCAAACCGAGGAAGGGGATCGCCATGAGCGACCTGCCGAACGCCGACACCACCACCGAGGACCAGCTGCTGCCCGTCGAGCTCGGCGACGCGGCCGTTCTCACCGAGGGACAGGGCAGCGGCCGGAGCGAGGACAAGCGCCGCGCCTACAACTGCTGAACCGGCCGGTGTGGTGCGGCCCCGACAGCGGGGCCGCACCACTCCCCCGTACAGCCCTTCCTTGGAGGAACAAGTGATCTTCGGTGGTTTCAGCTCCTGCGGCCCCTGGCCCAGGCCGAAGGGCGCGGCCCCCATCGCCTCCGGGCTGGCGGCCTGGACGCTCGGGGACGGTCCCGTTCGTGGGGTGGCCTCCCGGGACGGTCGGCGACGCGTCCTGATTCTGGGCTGGTGCGGTGCCAGTGACGTCGAGACGCGCCACCTGGCTGACAGGGTGCTGCCGGACGACATCGCCTGGCGGTGGCCGGGCGCGTACGCGGTCGTCGAGGAGACCGAGGACGCCGTGGCGGTGCACACCGACCCGGCTTCCGCCCGGCCCGTCTACGTCAGCGCCTACGAGAGCGGATGGGCGTGGTGCAGCTCTGCCCGGTTCCTGGCTTCGCTCACCGAGGCCGACCTGAACACCGGCCGGATCGCCTGCTCGGTCTTACTTCCCTCGGTGCCCACGCTGGCCGGAACGGGCACATTCTTCACCGGGGTTGAGCAACTGCCTCCCGGCAGTCGGACCACGCTGCCCAGCGACGGCAGCAGCCCGCGTCAGACCACTTTGTGGCGGCCGGACCCGGACCCGGCCCGGCCGCCCTTCCTGCGACTTCGCGACGCCCTGACCGACGCGGTAGCCCTGAGAGCCGCAGCAGATCCCGACCTGTCGTGTGACGTGTCCGGCGGGCTGGACTCGACCTCCGTCGCGGTCCTGGCCGCGAACGCCCTCTCTCAGTCCCACCGTCTCGACGCCGTCACCATCCACCCCGAGGGCGACACCTTCGGCGCGGACCTCCGGTACGCCTTCCTGACCGCGGACGCCTACTCCGGGTGCGTCACGCACCATCTGCTGCCGATGACCACCGAGCACCTGCCTTACACCCGCATCACGTCCGTTCCGGCCACCGACGAACCGGCTCCCTCCACGCTGACCCAGGCCCGGCTGACCGGCCAGCTCCAGTGGATGCGATCGCAGCTCGGGGCGCGTACCCACCTGACCGGTGACGGCGGTGACAGCGTCCTCTTCCAACCGCCCGCCCACCTCGCCGACTTGATCAGGCACCGCCGCTGGCGGCGGGCGGCGGGCGAGGCGTTCGGCTGGGCCAGGCTCCGCCACCAGGCGGTACTGCCCATCCTGCGCGACTCGGTCAGGATGTCCAGGACCAGCCGCCACCGAGCCCTGGCCGACCTCGCGCGCAGCATCGGCGATCCCGGTCGCGACGACCACGGGAAGGTCCGCTGGTTCCCGCTCCTGCCGTTCCCCGCCTGGGCCGAGCCGGCAGCCCGTACCCTCCTGGCCGAGGCGGCGGAGAAGGCCACCGCCGCGCCGGACGCACTACCGAGACTGGACGCCTCGGTACGGGTCCTCGTAGACGAGATCCGCGAAATCGCCCGCACCGCCGTGGCCGATGCCCAGCTCGCCGAAGCCTCCGGCATCGACCTCCACAACCCGTTCCTCGATCCCCCGGTCGTCGACGCCGTGCTGCGAACCCCACTCGACCAGCGCCCGCCCGTGCACACCTACAAGCCCCTGCTCGTCCAAGCCATGTCCGGCCTCCTGCCACCGGCCGTCGCCGCCCGCACGACCAAAGGCAGCTTCGACGCCGACCACTACGCCGGCCTGCGCGCCAACCTGCCCGCCCTCATGACCCTCACCGACGGCCACCTGGCCGACCTCGGCTTGATCAACCCGGCCCGCTTCCGGCAGGCCCTTCGGGAGGCCGCCGCAGGCATTCCCATGCCGCTGGCCGCCATCGAGCAAGCCCTGACCGTGGAAGCCTGGCTCACCGCACACCACCGCAGCCCTGCCCCAGCCTGGACCAGCGCACCCGTAGCGAGCACGCATGGCTGACCTGCCTCGCTTCGCCACCGCTCCCAGCCACGTACGGGCGCTCGACTTCGAGCACGTCCTGGCCCTGGTCGATTACCGCGCCGGCCGCGTCCAGTGCCTCCTGCCCGCAGCCGCCGCCTTCTGGCACCAGGCAGCCGCCACCGGACGCCTCGACACCATGCCGTCTGCCCTCGGCGCCCGGCTTCTCACCGCCGGCCTCCTCACCCCGACGCCTGCGCCCGCGCCCTGGTCACCCCCCGTCAAGGCCAGGGCCGCCGCCGCGAGCTGGGGCAGCGCGGAGCATCCCGCCGGCACAACCCGGCCCGACTCCACCCTCACTCTCGCCGCGAGCGCCGCCCTCGCCGCGGTACTCGCCATCAAGCGGGCAGGCAGCTCACGCACCGCCCTCCTCCGCATCACGTCAGCCCTGAGAACCGCCGCGTCAACCGCTCGTCGTCCCGCTACCCTCCACCAGGCGAACGCCGCGGTACTCGCCGTCCGACGCGCCGGGTGGCACTCACCAGCACGGACCGCCTGTCTGGAGGAGTCCGCCGCCGCCGTGCTGCTTCTGGCCACCCGCCGCCTGGCCGTCACGTGGTGCCACGGCGTCGCTCCCGATCCCGTCCGCCTGCACGCCTGGGTGCAGACTGAGGACGGCACACCGGCCGCCGAGCCACCCTCGACCCTCGCCTACACTCCAGCCCTCACCATTGGAGCCCGCCATCAGCACCGACAGCTCTGACCCGATTCTGTGGATCGGCACCGACACTTGCGCGCTCGGCCCTTACCGCGCCGACCTCGTCGAGACGTACTGGCGCTGGGAACAGGACCCGGCTCTCCTCGTCGGTTACGGCCGCCAGCAGCCCGAATCCCTGGAGTCCCGCACCGAGGGCATGGCCCACCAACTCCGGGGCGACAACATCCGCTTCACCATCTACGACCTCAGCGCCGGCGAGCCCGTCCCCGCCGGTGTCGCCACCCTCCTGCCCGACGAGTCCGTCCGCACCGCCGAGTACGTGATCATGCTCGCCCCCGAAGCACGCGGACGCGGCCTCGGCACCCAGGCAACCCGGCTCGTCCTCGACTACGCGTTCCACATCACCAACCTGCGGATGGTCTGGCTGAAGGTCCTCGCCCCCAACAAGGCCGGCGTCCGCGCCTACGAGAAGGCCGGTTTCCGGCCCGTCGGCGCCCTCCGCCAGGCCGGATACTGGCTCGGCCAGGTCTGCGACGAGGTCATCATGGACGCCCTCGCCACCGACTTCGCCGGGCCGTCGGCCATTGCGCCGCTGATGTCCAGGTAGCTACAAGGCTACGGGCCATGGCTAGGCTTGGATGCTAGGTGTCGGTAGAACGGTTACCGTTCGTCTCTTGCCGTGATCAATGGCGAGCCAGCCGTCCCTATACCCATACGAGCAAGGACGCGACACGCAGCAATGCGCGAGGCCCGAGCCCGCTCTCAGATTTTCACTTCAGGCGGGTACGGATCAGCGACTAAAAGTCCTTCGGCTCCATCTACTCACGCAGTAAATGGGTAGTCTGCAACTTCGTATTCCTATCCCACAGACGAGCCATGTGCCACGGCGCCTCCCCTTCTTCACCCCAGCAAGCGGCTTTCTAGCGACATCTGGCGCATATGACTTCCCATACAAGCGCCCGTTGGATACCGCCGGTCAAGCTAATCGACAGCCATACCATCACAGGACCGGCATTTTAATTGCCGATAATCTTGAACCACTGACCTACTCTGGCGGTTTCCTCCATGGAGGGTAGGTTTTTCATGACACTCAAACTCAACCTCTCCTCCGCCGAGGCGAGCAAAAGCATCGGGTACCGAAGTGGATCCGAAACAATTTGCGAAGCTTGCCCATCAGTCATTCGCCGCCCGAATCCGAGACGGTAAACTCCATCTGAATAGATGAGGCCACTTCTCGCCTGGTTGTAAAGTTGCCCAACCTTCAGGAGCTCCTGCTCTCCGAATTTTCGCACGCTCATCAATTTGAGCTCACGACTAAGCCTGAACGCCGTATCGATTTCGCGATGGCGATCACAGATGGGGAGATCTCGCACTTTTTCATACAAGTCGCGCACGACCATTTCGCCCATCCTCGGCTCAAAGGAAGAGGCCAGGCATGGACAGTCTGCTATACCCAAATCTTCTACATCGCCAACGGCCAGCTTGAGGATCGGCGAAACTTTACCGCTCGGACGCTTCTGCGAGTACGAATCAGCGAATCGGATAACCCTGTGAACCACCCATGGCTCCGTCCGCTCCCATTCTCGTCGAAATATTGGCTGCAGTTCGGCCATTATGGAGGCGGGGGCCAGACATAGGAAAGCTGTCATCAAAGCCGCCCTATCCCACAAGGGAACGTCCCGATGGAATTGCGATCTCCAATATCCACGGTCGTCCCGAAGTTTCCAAGCCGTTGATGCCCGAAGAGTCAATGAAGCGCTTTGATCACAGAAATCCACTAGCTCTTTACCTTGGCGTCCGAAACCAGAGTAAAAAGCTAGCCTCCAAGCTGCCCAGCCTTCGCCTATGTGCTTCCTCACCAACTCGGCTCGATCGCCGAGCTCTTTGGGACCGTGCCGTTCATAGACAGGAGGTGAACTGCCAGCACCCAAAAGTACTCTGAGTTCACTTATACGCTCATCGACCTCTGCCGAGACACCAAGAAGAACAGGTACTTCAGCTTTAAGATTGTACCAGCGCGGATCATAGTGGCTTGCAGCAACACTACGGTTCAGGGCTTCAGCAAAGCGACCTTCTGCAGTATCTGGCGCAGATAGGGTCACGTGGCCTTCTGCCAAAGCGCCAAGATACCGCTCCATATTCCGAGGGTTCAGGCACGCTACGTCGAAGCGCCCAGCCTCGACACCCCTGCCCCACGCCATACGATTTTCGGTAGCCGTGTTCAGCAATGGTTCCACAATATCCGTTGACAGACCTGACAACGAGTGGGAGGCAACTCCACGGCGCAGCCATTCCTCTACTTCTCGAGGCTCACTCGGCATTTCCTCTAGCCACCAGGCACAACGGTCTGCGGGTTGGTCTTGAGTAGCAATGAATCGGGCCATATCGTACATGACCTCATCAGCGCTGCAATGCCGCAAGACACTCCTCGCACTATCGATCAGAGCAGACAGCCCGGCTTCTCGAGGAATGATGAGACTAGGGGACCCATCGGAGCGCCGGGAGATCGCCGCCTTATACTGCAAGAGTCGGAGGCTCAGTGCGTCTGTGAGTTGGCGCACGAGTTGCTTTGTGTCTCGTCGAGAGGCTGCCGTTACATAATCACCCAGCAGCCTACTAATCAGCGCCCTAGGATGATGCAGGTACTCGTAGCTTGGATCGCTACACAGGTCTTCCAGTCGACGAGAAAGGTCTGCGAGCTCCCCCTTGTCATACCAACCACAGAAGAATCTCGCGACGTTCATCCAGTACGGGTTGCGTATCAGTGCTTCGAGGCGGTCAGGGCGAGAACCATAAACCTCAACGGCATTACTGTAGTGTGGGGCTGTCTTATACAGATGCCGAGCCGCGAAGAATTCTCTGAGGGGCTGAACTTCAAACTCGAAGCGACCCTCAATTCGTTCAACTAGGACAAATACACGCTGAACTCCATGAAAAAGCTGGTCGACGAGATCTACTGGCCCCTCTTCTCGCTCGAAATATTCTCGCATCAAAATCTTAAGGTCAGCCAGAGCGATGTCCCCTGAGCTGCCGCCAGTGTCCACCTCTGCCCGCGAGTGCAGGATCCATCCGAGGTATCCGTGCAATTCTAGTAGCGGCTCTCTATACTGTCGAACTACGAGGTTCTTATCGGCCTCCCTATCCATGAAGGTTGTCATGTAAGCTTCATAAAGAGCGGTGCGCTTGTCTGGAAGCGACCACCCTTTTACGTAAACGAGCCATAGCAGGATGGCCAATTGCATGGGATTGCGCGCGAGGTCGGCAACGTGGGGTTGAGACAAGCAACCGCGAAGGACCTCTGAGAATTCTCGCGCCTCCTGATGCGATATTCTTTTCCTTTTGATCCAGGAAGCCGTGTAGCCGTCGATCAAGTTAGCGGACAAATCTTCAAGGGTCAGATACAGAAATTCGCTATGCGAGAAGACAGGAGACTTGGAGAATGCGGAGGGTCGACTTGTTACTAGGACCTGCAGATCTGCCCCAATAGTACTGAGTCTTTTGGTGAAAGACTCAGCAATCTTGACGATTTCTGACCGTACATCGATGTCTACTACCTCGTCGAGGCCGTCCAACATGAGAATGGTAGGCGTTGCAGAAATAATCGAGGTTAGGTCGTTAGGAGAAAATTCGAGGCCGCCAGTTGAATAGCTGATGTGTGCGGCAAGATACGCCTCGATGGACTTCACCCTCTTTTCTTCTGGGACTGACCAGGGAGTTCCTCCTTGTAGCCAAGAGGAAAAATGACGCAGCTCGATACGTAGCGGCAAGCGCAGTGGCGCAGACTGAAGATACTCAGGCATCACAGAGAGGTCTTCAGTTCGCCCCAGAATGAGAGCTCGATTAACCTGACCCAAAAACTGCGTCAGTGTAGACTTCCCTTGGCCGGGTACTCCCTCGATGACAATTCGCTTAAAATTTTCAGAGAAGACCTGACTTTGAATTAATTCTGCAGCACCGGGCCCTGTATGACGGTCGGTTTGCGGAGCTACACTCAGTCCTGCGTCGCGCGACCGCTGGGTAGCCGCGCGATTCCTCATGACCTGAGAAAAGGAGTGACGAAGTGCGTCTTCTCGGCTTTGTGTGAATGCTTGAGGGTGTACGTCAACGGCGACATCGACAAAGAACTCGAGGACCGGCATATCCAGATCTGCTTGTTTGAAGCGGAGTGATTCCTCTTCTTGGTACCGGTCTGCTAGGTAGAGCATGAGGGCGGTAACCGCGTTGTTCCGTGCAGCGGTCCGAATACCGTGGGAACCGATCTTATTCTCATTGAATATTTGCTGGAAGTAGGCGCGCACGGAATCAGGTCCACGAAAGAGCATGAACTTAAAGACTAGATCAGAATTTCGGTCGAGCCTGGCGTCGATATCGTCTCGCCACCAAAACGTGGTGGGCAATTTTAGGTGTTCCTCGGCCCATTTCTGAACACGATCACGTAGGCCAACGCCAAGATGCCCTGAGGCGCTGACGTTCGAGACGAAGATAAACTCTCTAGCTCCTCGTGAAGCGAGAACAGCGATCTTTTCGGCTTCCTTTTTGAGATGGCCCAGAACCCATTCATACAGGTCGTTAGCAGTGGGCATGCCATGAGGAGTGGGCTCGCGAAATTTGACTTGGTAAACGATCCCGTCTACTAGAGATTCATGGCCCGCAAGGTGCCGCATGACTACTGCGTCGCGCCCGCCGTCAGGACCAGAGGTAGGGAAGCACTGGACGCGCGGATGGTCTGCAGTAACGAGACTTTGCACCAGCCTTTGGAATCGTCGTCCATCCAGTTGCTCGTAGGGGTAAGTCTCGCTCACGCCTGTGCCACCTCCCGGCTCGACTCGCTGACAGCAGTTTGCACCAAGGCCGGGCATCTGCGCAGGCGCTTGGGCGGACGCGCCGTTGAAGCGCACCACCCTCACCTGGCCAGTTCCTGGAGCCTCGGAACCCTGAAGATCGGCATCAATCGCTATGGCCCATCGTGCTCGTGACAGCAGCGGGATGCTCCTATGCTGGATGCAGGCACGTTCGTGACCGTACCAACTCTGTTCCGAGCCGACCTCCAGGTGCTTATACACGGTACGCGAAAGAGAGATGTCATGGCCAGTGCTCACCATCATAAATACGCAAATCAGAACGTGTCCGGTGAAAGCCATAGTCTCACCCTCCAAGACCGTGTGCTCAGGCTCGCAAGTCTTGCCCAGGGGAACCATGATTTGGTTGCATGATGGCCAGCATGAATGCTTGATCACGGGCTTTCGGAGTTTTCCCACTGGTAGACCATCCGCACTATCCGAGGTGCCGCCACCGCGGCTCACGCCTCGCCGGTATGACCCCCATGCTCCGGAGGGTAGCGTTGTAGATGTTGATCAAGTGAATGGCATGGTCATGGCATAGCTCGCAGGGGCCTGTCGGACGAGCGGCTTGTTCTCACTTCGGTGGTGACGGTTGAGTGGTCGGTCGGGCGAGGGGATTGCGGCGGAGGCGCAGACATCGGCTTGGGCGGCTGTGCCTGGGCTGCGGGGCACTGTACGAGGCGGGTGCATGGTTACCAATGGCTCGGAGCGACCGATGTGCCGGTGAACAGCCGCCGCGCGGTGCTCCGAGTACCGCTGCGGCGCCTGGTGCGCGGGGCGCGCGTTGCTACGCACCTTCCGGGAACAGGTTCCCGGCATGCTGGAGCGCCACAAGCCGCGCACACCTCGCCGTCGCAAGGTCGACGGCTGCCTGATGATACTCGGGGATGCGGTGATGCTTCAGAAAGGCGCCGGAGACACACGGGCATCTCTGCGCGGCTCAGGGCTCGTTGGAGGAGCCAGAGCGTAGTTGCAGTTCCAGTTGCGTTCACCTGCGTTCAGCCCCGTCCGAAGCTCGTGGCCAAGGCGGCTCCGCCCCAAGTCAGGACCCCGGCGACCGTTCCCGGACACCACCGCGAACAGTTGGAAAGCGTGTTGGGGGCAACCCCTCACGAGTTCGAATCTCGTATCCTCCGCACCCTGCCTGACCAGGGCAAACGACGGCCCGGACCGCCTGAGCGGCCCGGGTCATCGTCGTCCCGTGGTCTCAGTCCTGGTCTCAGTTACCGTTCAGGCCGCGCCTTCGCCCAGGGCCTCGGGCCCGGCTGCCGCAGCCCACAGCAGTCCGTCGGCCTTCTCGGCGACGTTGTGCAGCATCGGGTCGGTGACGTACTGGTAGCGCTTGGTGGTCTCCCGCCTGGAGACCCAGCGCCTCGCCCTGCTGCAGGCCGAGGGCGAGAGCGAAGACCCAGCGGGCGGAGTTGCGCCGCCTGCCCGCCGCCAGGAGGAGCGCCTGGACCTCCTCGACGCTGAAGGGCTCGACCTCCTCCTCGTCCAGCCTCGGAGCCTTGGCGATCTTGGCCACGTTGACGGTGAGGTGCCCCCGGCGGACCGCCTCGCCAAGGGCCACGCGGAGGGTGCGGTGGGCCTGGTGGGCGGTACCGGCCGCACTGCCGGTGTCCTGCATCTTCCGGTAGAAGCGCTCCAGGTGCTCCGGGCGCAGCTTCTCCAGCCGGTGTGCGCCGAGGCCGGGGATGAGGTGAACACGGACGGCGACCTCGTAGCCGGAGAGGGTGTTCTCGCTGACGCCCAGAGGCGCGATGTCCTGAACCCAATAGGTCAGCACACGTCGAAAGGGCGGTCCACGACCGCGGCCGCCGGGCGAGCCGACGGGGACCGCGGACTCTGACAACTCGCTTTCCTGCCTGACCGGGGCGGGACGCGGGCCGGACCGTCCCAAAATGAACCAGGGCCTTCGTGATCTATCTCTTCCGTTACGGCGCCGCAGCCAGTAGGGCCCGTACGCCGTGAGCAGGAGGGAGTCAGCGGCACTGCCAATCGGCACATGCGGTACGGTTTGGCGAGTGGGCTCCGCCATCGTCGTCTACCGGCTCACCGGCAGGTCGGTGCGGCGCCTGACGCCGAGTTTGCGGTATACGCGAGTCAGGTGCTGCTCGACGGTGCTGACCGTGATATAGGGCCGATCCGCGATTTCCCGGTTGCTGTGGCCGACGGAGGCGAGCATTGCGACCCGGCGTTCGGCTGCCAGCCCGGCTACCTCCCCAACCGATGGACAAACGCTGTCCACTCTCAGGGTCTGGCGCAAGTTCTGTGAGCCGGTCGCCCAAGGTCACGCGAGGAGAACGCGTTTCCGGAGGAGCAGGAATCCGGCGCGTCCGAACATCTGCCGTTTGAGCATGATCCGGTTGACTGCTCCTTCGACCGGGCCGGAGTTCCAGTCGGTGGTCAGTCCGGCGGTCACCGCGTCGAAGTCGCTGTTTGAGCGGGTCATCAACGCCGACCCCGACGCCTGGTACCGGGCCGCCCCCGAGGAGATGGGCGCCGAGGCGTACGAGGACTACCGGCACGCGATCCGCGACGGGCCACCGTGCACGCCATGTGCGAGGACTACCGGGCCGGCCTCGGAGTCGACCGGGAGCACGACGAGGCCGACCAGCGGGCCGCGCACCGCGTCGGCTGCCCGCTCCAGGTGCTGTGGGCCACCCGCGACGACATGGTCGACCTGTACGGCGACGTGCTGGCCGTATGCCGCGACTGGGCGGGCGGCACGCTCACCGGGGGCCCGGTCGACTCCGGCCACCACATCGCCGAGGAGGCCCCCGAGGCCCTCGTCACCGCCCTGCGCGCCTTCTGGCACGGCCCCGCCGCGCATGGGCCCGCCGGTCACGGCCCCGCCGCACGGGGTCCCGCCGCCCTCGACGGCGGACGATCCGGCGCGACCCCGCCGTGACCGAGCCGCCGGCCTCCCGGGGAGGACCTTCCGGATGAATCGGGTGGCTGCCTGCGGAGCTCGGCGCTCACCCCGCCCTACGGTACTGCCATGGTGCTTGTCAGCGGTGACAGCGGTGACAGCGGCGGTGGCAGTAGTCACCGCCGCTGTCAGGACAGCGCTGCCGGGGAAAGCGGCAAGGGCCGCTGCGGCAGCCCCTCTGACGCCGACGCCCGCGTCGACGACGTAGGGGCCGCGGTGTGGGGCGCCCGCCGGCGGATGGCCGCCGCGGACGCCGTGCGCTCCCCGACCGGTTTCCCCGACATCCAGGGCGACGCCGGAAGCGCCCCGCGGCCTCGCCGGGCGGCCCGAGTGCTGCGGTACTTCACTCGGCACCTGCGGGCCGAGGTGTCCGCCGACCCCAGCCGGCACAGCCTGCGCAGGAGATTCAGGCAGGACCTCGCGTCCCTGAAACGTGCCGCTTGGCCGGCCGTCATCGGCTGCTTCGCGCTGGGCACGCTGGTGGCCCTGGCGTTCGTCGTTCCGCTGACCCTGAGCTGACGGGGCGCGAGGGGCCATGGGCGACTGGTGGTACCGCAACATCGTCGAGCCGGGGAAGCTGCCGCTGCTGCTGGCGCTGGTGGCGTTCATGGTGACCTTCGCCATGACCCGGTTCGTCACGCGGATGATCCGGGCCGGCCGCGGGCCCTTTCACGACGTCACGTCAAGCGGCGGCCACCACGTCCACCATATGGTGCCCGGCGTGGTGCTGATGTGCGTCGGCGGCTTCGGCGGGGTCGCGCTGGGCGGGCGCGGATGGGCCGCGTCGGTGACGGCGGTGGTGTTCGGCATCGGCGCCGGCCTGGTGCTCGACGAGTTCGCGCTGATCCTGTACCTGCAGGACGTCTACTGGTCCGAGCAGGGCCGCAAGAGCGTGGAGATCGTGGTGGTGACGGTCGCGATGCTGACCGTGCTGCTGGTCGGCTTCTCGCCGCTGGGGGTCAACGACGTGGGTACCGGCGAGCGCACCGGCCGCGCCGACCTGATCACCACTGCGATCGGCAACTTCGTCCTGGTCCTGATCTGCCTGCTCAAGGGCAAGCGCATGGTCGCCGTCTTCGGGGTGCTGGTGCCGTTCCTGGCGCTGGTGGGCGCGCTGCGGCTGGCCCGGCCCGGCTCGCCGTGGGCCGGCCGCCTCTACCGGCGCCGCCCCGGGGCCGCGGCCCGCGCCGAGCGCCGCTTCCTGCGCCACGAGGCCCGCTGGGGCGCCCTGCGCCGCAAGGCGGGCAACGTGCTGGGCGGCGCCCCGAGCGACCAGTGCTGACCCCCGCCCGGGCTCGGCGTGCGCCGGGACACCGGTCTCGTACGGGAGCTGCCGCGGGCCACCCGCGCCGCCTCGAACCCGCACACGGGAGGGCCGTAGGTGTAGGTCCTCTGGCTTTGTTCGCGAGTTCCGGTTCTGGCTCAACTTCTGTGACGCGGCCACTCTCCGTCACGCCAATAGGACGCGTTTGCGAAGAAGTTGGAACCCTGCTCGGCCGAACATCTGTCGCTTGAGCATCTTGATCCGGTTGACATGACCTTCGACCGCGCCCGAGCGGAATGTCAGCCCAACCGCCGAGCCGACGGGTCATTTTCGGGCGACTTCGCGTACGGCTCGAAGAGGTCCGGCTGTCACTCAGAGTGGCCGCGTCACAGAAGTTGAGCCAGAACCCACTCTCACACGGGCAGAGCCAGCCGTCAGCCTGTGGGCCGTGGTCTCAGTTCTGGTCTCATTCACCCCCGTCCAGAGGCGTTCAGAAGTCCCGCGCAGGTCGCTCCCGCTCCAGGTCAGGACGCGCGCGGACTGACCTGGACAGCGGCGTGGAGACTTGGAAAGCGTGTTGGGGGCAACCCC
>NZ_JAVSCF010000011.1:0-55000 GCF_031932565.1 Streptomyces sp. B1866 | reverse complement strand
GGCGCGGTCGCGCGCCGGCGGCGGCGCTCGGCGGCGGGCTGCTCGCCGTCGGCCGGCTGGCCGGGGATGTCGATCTGCTGCTGACCCGCGATCCGCCCGGCACCGTCGGCCGGTCCGGCCGCGGGCTGCGCGCCCTGGTCCTGGGCAGCGGGGGCCGCCACGGCGTCGCCGTCGTCGCCCGTACGGGCCCGGGAGGTCGCGCGGCGCTTCGGCTTGGCCTCGGCCTCCTCGGCGGCGGGCGCGGCCGGGCCTCCGGCCTGCCTCTCCTTGATGACCTCGATCAGCTGGCCCTTGCGCATGCGCGCGGTGCCCCTGATCCCAAGGCTGGAGGCGAGCTGCTGGAGTTCGGCCAGGACCATGGCGTCGAGGCCGGTGCCCGAGCGGCGGCGCCGCGAGGCAGTGCCCGTGGCAGCACCGGTGGCAGGCGCGGCGGGCGCGTCCGTGGCGGGCGCGGCAGCAGGACCGACAGTGCTGTCAGGGCTGTCGGAGGTGCCGGCGGCGTTCACGCCCATCAGATCGGTGGTGTCGCTCACGAAGGGTCCTTCCCTGGAGCGGGCGTCGGCCTGTCTGGCTCGGCGACCGGTCGTGCTGTCCGGCTGGGTCCGCGCGGTCACGGACCGGGCCGGGGCGGTGGTCCGCCGCTTGGAGGAGCGGCGGGAGAGATCAGTTCATTGGGTCCGACGCGACGTACGGAACGGGACCTTGGGTCCGTCACGCCGGTTCCGGAGCGTGCTCGACGCTGCTCAGACAGGCTGCTGAGGGCAGTCGTGGAGGCTCCCGGAAGAAGGGTGGTCCCGGATGGGGACACCGAGCACCTCGCCTCCGAGTATGTCCGGGAGGCATCCAGTGCAGACTTGAGGTTAACACTACCCGATCCAACAAATATTTCCCCCTCTCCGAAGCCGGGCACTCATGTCGATCAGGTGAGCGGCAGGACGCTCGCTCCCTCGGCGTCGAGAGCCAGCCGGTTGGCCGCCCACCCCTCGCCCGCCAGCCGCGCGACCTTGTCGGCCGCGCCGTCCTCGACCAGCGCGAGCACCGTGGGGCCCGCGCCGGAGATGACCGCGGGCACGCCGTCGGCCCGCAGCCGGTGCACCAGCGCCGCGCTCTCGGGCATCGCCGGGGCGCGGTACTCCTGGTGCAGCCGGTCCTCGGTGGCCGCGAACAGCAGCTCGGGGCGCCTGGTCAGCGCCTCCACGAGCAGGGCGGCCCGGCCCGCGTTCGCGGCCGCGTCGACGTGCGGGACGGTGCGCGGCAGCAGCCCGCGGGCGGTCTCCGTCAGCACCGGCGAACCGGGCACGAAGACCACCGGAACGATGGAGTCCGAGGGTTGGAGTCTGATCGCCCGGGCGGCTCCCGCCTCCGACCAGGCCAGGGTGAAACCGCCGAGCAGGCAGGCGGCCGCGTTGTCCGGGTGGCCCTCGATCTCGGTGGCCAGCTCCAGCAGCGCGGCGTCGTCCAGCCGCTCGGCGCCGCCTATGGTCACCGCGCGGGCGGCCACGATGCCCGCGCAGGTCGCGGCGGACGACGAGCCCAGGCCCCGGCCGTGCGGGATCCGGTTGGCGCACACCACCTCCAGGCCGCGCGGCTGCCCGCCCAGCAGGTCGAAGGCGGTGCGCAGGGACCGCACCAGCAGGTGGCTCTCGTCCCGCGGCAGGGTGTCCGCGCCCTCACCTGCGATGTCGATGTGCAGACCGGAGTCGGCGACCCTGACCACCACGTCGTCGTAGAGCCCCAGGGCCAGGCCGAAGGCGTCGAATCCGGGGCCGAGGTTGGCGCTCGTTGCGGGGACGCGAACCCGGACGGCGGCGGCGCGGAACGCGGGACCGGCCATCGTTCGATGACTCTCCTTGTGTGCCGTGAGGTTGCTCGAAGAGGTACGAAAACCGCGGGGGCCGTAACGGGAAGTACGGCGACGCCGCGCAGGCTCGACAGATCTGCGGCGGGGCGGATTCAGTACAGCCTATCGAAGGAAGGTTCTGTGGCGACATAGGGCGCACAGCAGGCGCACGATGCGTGTCGCACTCCCTTCCACGGCCCGCCACCACCCGCCCGCGGCGCCGCGCGCCCCCGCCGACCCGCACGCTGGCCCGCGCCGGTCCCGCTGGTGAGGGCCTCGGTGTGACGGCGGACGCCGGATGGGACACCTGGGAGCCGGGGGTCGTTCGAGCCGGTTCGTACGGGCCGCGCGGACCCGCCCGTACCGGCCGGTACGACCGGGAGCCGCCGCGGGGCGCCCCGCGCGCGCGTACGGCCAAGCGCCCCGCCCGCGCGTACGGCGAGGCGGCGGCCCCGGCGCGCGGGTCCGGCCCGTAGCGCCCGGGGCCGGGCCGGACCCGACGGCGGGGCCGGCCGGGCCCGGGTCAGGCCAGCCCGAGCCGTTCGGCGGCGGCGGCCGCGTCGACCGGGACCGTGACCGGCTGCGGCGCGCCCGCCACCGCCCAGTCCGGGTCCTTCAGGCCGTTGCCCGTCACCGTGCACACCACCCGCTGGCCGGGGTCGAGCAGGCCGCGCTCGGCCGCCTTCAGCAGGCCGGCCGCGCTCGCCGCCGAGGCGGGTTCCACGAACACGCCCTCCTGGGCGGCCAACAGCCGGTAGGCGGCGAGGATCTGGCGGTCGGTCACCTCGTCGATGAAGCCGCCGGACTCCTCCCGGGCCCGCTCGGCCAGCTCCCAGGACGCGGGGTTGCCGATGCGGATCGCGGTGGCGATGGTGCGCGGGTCCTTCACCGGCTCGCCGCGCACGATGGGCGCCGAGCCGGACGCCTGGAAGCCCCACATGCGGGGGGTGCGGGTGGCGAGGCCGTCACGCGCGTACTCGGTGTAGCCCTTCCAGTAGGCGGTGATGTTCCCGGCGTTGCCGACCGGCAGCACGTGGATGTCGGGCGCGTCGCCGAGCATGTCCACGATCTCGAACGCGGCGGTCTTCTGCCCTTCGATACGGACCGGGTTGACCGAGTTGACCAGCGCCACCGGGTACCGCTCGGACAGGCCGCGGGCCAGCCGCAGGCAGTCGTCGAAGTTGCCGTCGACCTGGAGGATGCGCGAGCCGTGCACCAGCGCCTGGCCCATCTTGCCGAGCGCGATCTTGCCCTGCGGCACGAGGACGGCGCAGACCATTCCGGCCCGTACCGCGTAGGCCGCGGCGCTGGCGGAGGTGTTGCCGGTGGACGCGCAGATCACGGCCTGCGCGCCGGCCTCCTTCGCGGCGCTGATGGCCATGGTCATGCCACGGTCCTTGAACGACCCGGTGGGGTTCGCCCCCTCGACCTTGAGATGAACCTCACAGCCGGTGCGCTCGGAGAGCACCGGCGCGGGAACGAGCGGCGTGCCGCCCTCGCGCAGGGTGACGACCGGGGTCGCCTCCGTGACGGGAAGCCGGTCGCGGTACTCCTCGATGATGCCCCGCCACTGGCGGGTGCCGGACATTCGAGGCCCGGCGTCGGCGACAGCGTTCATGATGTCCTCTTGCTCTTCTGGTGTCCTGGCCCGCCCGGCCCGGCGGCCGGCGCACCCCTTACGCCCGTACGCGTGCCGCCCGCGGCGGCCCTCACTCGCCCTCGACCCGCATCGTGCTCGCCACCCCGCGGACCGTGTCGAGGCGGCGCAGCGCCTCCACGGTGGCCGACAGGGCGGCGTCGGTGGCCTGGTGGGTGACGACGACCAGGGACGCCTCGCCCGCCTTGCCCTGCTGGCGGACGGTGTCGATGGACACGCCGTGCTGCGCGAAGACCGCGGCGACCTGCGCGAGCACGCCCGGTTTGTCGGCGACGTCCAGGCTGATGTGGTAGCGCGTGGCCACCTCGCCCATGGGGCTGACCGGCAGGCGCGCGTACGCCGACTCGCCCGGGCCGGTGGCCCCGGCGAGCTTGTTGCGGCAGGCGGCGACGAGGTCGCCCAGGACGGCGGAGGCGGTCGGCGCGCCCCCGGCCCCCGGCCCGTAGAACATCAGCCGGCCGGCGGCCTCGGCCTCCACGAAGACGGCGTTGTACGCCTCGCGGACCGAGGCGAGCGGGTGGGTCAGCGGGATCATCGCCGGGTGCACACGGGCGGTGACCGACCGGCCGTCGGGCGTGCGCTCGCAGATGGCCAGCAGCTTGACCGTGCAGCCCATGCGCCGCGCGGAGGCGATGTCGGCGGCGGTGACCTCGGTGATGCCCTCGCGGTGCACGTCGTCCAGGGTGACGCGGGTGTGGAAGGCGATCCCGGCGAGGATGGCCGCCTTGGCGGCGGCGTCGAAGCCCTCCACGTCGGCGGTCGGGTCGACCTCGGCGTAGCCCAGCGCGGTGGCCTCGTCCAGGGCCTCGCTGTAGCCGGCGCCGGTGGACTCCATGCGGTCGAGGATGAAGTTGGTGGTGCCGTTGACGATGCCCAGAATGCGGTTGACCGTGTCGCCGGCCAGCGACTCGCGCAGCGGCCGCAGCAGCGGGATGGCGCCCGCGACGGCGGCCTCGTAGTACAGGTCGGCGCCGCGCTCCACGGCGGCGGCGTGCAGCGCGGCACCGTCCTGGGCGAGCAGCGCCTTGTTGGCGGACACCACGCTGGCGCCGTGCTCGAAGGCGGTGGTGATCAGGGTGCGGGCGGGCTCGATACCGCCGATGACCTCTATGACGACGTCGATGTCGCCGCGTTTGACCAGCGCGGTGGCGTCGGTGGTGACCAGCTCCGCGGGCACGCCCTCGCGGACCCGCGCGGGGCGGCGCACGGCGATCCCGGCCAGCTCGACCGGGCTCCCGACCCGCGCGGTCAGGTCGTCAGCGTGCGTCGTCATGAGGCGGGCCACCTGGGAGCCGACCACACCGCAGCCCAGCAGCGCCACTTTCAGCGGACGCGTACGCATCATCCGACCTCGCTATCCCTTGTCCATCCGGGCCACCCCGGCGTCCACCTGACGCTCCAGTCTCACCCACTGGACGCAAGTTTCTATCCTCGTTCCAGTATCCGAGACCTCTTTCTTGCTAGCCGACATCGAGCCGCAGCAGATCCTCCTCCGTCTCCCGCCGCACGATGACGCGGGCCGCGCCGTCGCGGACGGCGACCACGGGCGGGCGCAGCGCGTGGTTGTAGTTGCTGGCCATGGACCGGCAGTACGCGCCGGTGGCGGGCACTGCGATCAGGTCGCCGGGCGCGAGGTCGGCGGGCAGGAAGGCGTCGCGTACGACGATGTCGCCGGACTCGCAGTGCTTGCCGACCACGCGGGAGAGCACCGGCTCGGCGTCGGAGGTACGGGACAGCAGCGCGACCGAGTACTCGGCGTCGTACAGCGCGGTCCTGATGTTGTCGGACATGCCGCCGTCGACGCTGACGTAGGTGCGCAGGCCCGGCAGCTCCTTGACCGTGCCCACCTCGTACAGCGTGAAGGCGGTCGGCCCGGCGATCGCCCGGCCGGGCTCCACCGACAGCCGCGGCACCGCGAGCCCGGCGCTCTCGCACTCGCCCGTGACGATGTCGCCGAGCGCCTTGGCGATCTCGTGCGGCTCGCGCGGGTCGTCGGCGGAGGTGTACGCGATGCCGAGGCCGCCGCCGAGGTCGATCTCGGGCAGCTCCACGCCGTGCTCGTCGCGGATCCGGCGCAGCAGGCCGACGACGCGGTGGGCGGCCACCTCGAAGCCGGAGGTGTCGAAGATCTGCGAGCCGATGTGCGAGTGCAGGCCGAGCAGCTCCAGGCTGTCCAGCCGCAGCACCCGCCGCACCGCCTCGGCGGCCTGCCCGTCGGCCAGCGGGATGCCGAACTTCTGGTCCTCGTGGGCGGTCGCGATGAACTCGTGGGTGTGCGCCTCCACGCCGACGGTGACGCGGATCAGCACGGGCTGGCGGCGGCCGAGCCGCTGCGCGACGTGCGCCACCCGCACGATCTCCTGGTACGAGTCGAGCACGATCCGCCCGACCCCGGCCTCGACCGCCCGCCGGATCTCGTCGTCGCTCTTGTTGTTGCCGTGCAGCGCGATCCGCTCGGCGGGCATGCCGGCGGCGAGCGCGGTGACCAGCTCGCCGCCGGAGCACACGTCGAGGTTCAGCCCCTCCTCGCGCAGCCAGCGCACCACCGCGCGGCACAGGAACGCCTTGCCGGCGTAGAACACGTCCGCGTCCGCCCCGAACGCCTCCCGCCAGGCCCGGCAGCGGGCCCGGAAGTCCTCCTCGTCCAGCACGTACGCGGGCGTGCCGAACTCCTCCGCGAGCCGCTTGACGTCGATGCCGCCGACGGTGGCGACCCCGTCGGCGTCGCGGGTGACCGTACGGGCCCACACGCGCGGGTCGAGCCGGTTGAGGTCGGCGGGCGGGGCGGTGACGTGCCCCTCGGGCAGGACGTCGGCGTGGCGGGGCCCGGCGGGGTGGGCGGATCGGCTCATGCTGGCACTCTCTCGCTGGTCACAGGGGGGTTGTCACAGATGGTCGGGCGCCTCGATGCCGAGCAGGCGCAGCCCCGAGCCGAGCACCGTCCCGGCGGCCTCGGCGAGGGCCAGCCGGGAGCGGTGCGCGGCCAAAGGTTTCTGCTCGCCGCGCGGCAGGAGCAGGCAGGTGTCGTGGAAGCGGAAGAAGGCGTCGGCCACGGCTTCGAGATGCCGGGCCAGCCGGTCGGGGGCGGACCGCAGGGCGGCGGCGTCGAGCACGCGGGGGACGTCCCCGAGGAGCGTGAGCAGCCCGGTCTCGGCGGGGTGCGGGTAGCCGTACGCCGCCTCGGGCTCCTCGGGAACGCCGAGGTCACGGGCGTTACGCAGGAGAGCGCGGGTGCGGGCGTGGGCGTACCGGACGCGGAAGAGGGGGTTGGTCTCGCGCTGGGCGAGGAGGGCGCCGGGGTCGAGGCGCGGCGGCTCGGCCAGGGGCGTACCCAGCAGGGCCCACCGGGCGGCGTCGGGCCCGAGGAGGCGCAGCAGGCCCTCGCCGGTCATCCCGGCGGGCCGGAGGAGGGGCGGGCGGCGGGGGGCGTGGCCGCGGACCCGGGAGAGCCGCGCCAGCACCTCGCGGACGAGGGCGGCGCGGGGCTCGGCGTCCTCGCCTTCGGATCCGGAGGCGGACCGGAGGAAGACGGCGGCGGAATCCCCCTCACCCGGAACCCGCGCGGGCCCCCCGGGGGTCCCGGACACCGCGCAGACCCATCCGTAGCCCGCCCCCTGATCGAGGATGGCGCGCACGAGCCGGCCGTGGCAGGCGGCATCGAGGGTGATGTTGAGGAACCCGGGTCCGGCGACGTCGACGCGGGCGACCCCGTCCGCGCCCACCAGCCGCCGCCGCAGCACCTCGGCGATCTCCCGCGCGCCCGAGGGACTCTCCTGCGCGAGCCGGAGGGCGACGTTCGTGGCGTAGTCCCCGGCACCCGGCCGGGGCGGCGCCTGGACGACGACCCGCTCCGGCACCCGCACGCGCAGCTCGTCGGCCTCGACGAGCTGACGCACGGTGCGCAGCACGATGTCGGAGAGCTGGGCGGGGGTCACGGAACAAGGGTATGGGACAAGGGGGACGCTGAATCGAACCGTTTTCGCCCGGCAGGTCGCCGCCGCCACCCCGCACCGCGCCGACCGCCGCGCCCCTCAGCCGTGGTCCCTCACCCGGTGGGCCCGACGACCGGCTCGGCGCCCCCGGGCGCCCCCTCCACCCCGGTCCCGCGGGTCCCGTCGCGCAGCAGCCGCCACACGAGCTGGACCAGCTCGGCGGGGTCGAACGGCTTCGCCAGAAACGCGTCCACCCCGGCGACCCACCCGACCTCGACCTCGGACCGCGTACACCCGCTGACGATCGCCACGGGCACGTGGCTCGTACGGGCGTCGGACCGCAGCCGGGAGGCGGTATGCAGCCCGTTCAGCCGGGGCATCACCAGGTCCAGGGTGATCACGTCAGGACGCACCTGATGCACGATCTCCAGGCACTCGGCACCGTCGGCGGCGGTCACGACCTCGAAGCCCTCAAGCTCCAGGTTGACCCTGATCAGCTGCCGGATGACCTTGTTGTCATCGACCACAAGGACCCGGCCGGACACGCCATGCACACCTCGCAGAGTAGGCGCGCCACGCCGCCCGCGCCTGGCTTTTGCCTACTTCTGCCCCGTGCGGGGGACCTTTCCCCGGACGGGGCGACGCGGACGGCCGGATGCGGTATGGGGGCGGGGACCNGGACGGCCGGATGCGGTATGGGGGCGGGGACCTCCCCGGGCCCTGCCACTCCAGCCCCCGCCCCCGCCACCCCGACCCCGCCGTCGCGAGCCCTCGAAAGCGGCCGCCGCCTCGCCCGATCCCCTCGACCGCCGCCGGTCCGCGACCGGCCGTTATCTGTTCATGAGCACCCTGTGGAAGCTGATAGTGTTCTACTCGTCGCCGGGAACGGCGGCGGGACGCCCCCGTAGCTCAGGGGATAGAGCAACGGCCTCCGGAGCCGTGTGCGCAGGTTCGAATCCTGCCGGGGGCACTCACGGGTCAGCCAGCAAAAACCAGGCTCTGACCAGGTTGAATGCCGATGCGGGAGAGTGGGAGCCAGTCCCACTGGCTCCCACTCCTTCTTGCTGTCTCTCGCTGTTCGCGACACACCTCCGACACGCTCGTCAGACTGTGTCGCCCTCCTCCTCCAGCGCTTTTGCGATCTTCGCGTTCGCCGCTTCCTCGTGACCGTCGATACAGCCGTGGTACCGGCGGTGGATCACCTCAGGCGAGTTGCCGACCCGCCGGGCCACCTCAGCGATCGGCACCCCCGCATTCAGCCACCGGGTAATGCAGGCGTGCCGCAGGTCGTAGGGGCGCCCGGCCAACGGCGAGTCGACGCGCTCCGGAGGAAGCGCGTACTCCCGCGCTTCCTCCCACACTCGCCAGTAGGTGGACGAGCCCACCACTCCCCCGCGCTCGTTGCCGAACACGCGCCCTTCCTTGGCGGTCCCGAACCCGTCCAGGTGCGCCCGAAGGATGGCGACCAGGACAGGCGGAATGGGCACCGGCCGGTCGCTGGTCGCCTCCCGCGCCTTGAGGCCCCGGCGGTCATGCCGCTCCCCGGAGTCGGTCCACTGTTTCCCGGAGACGGGGCGTGTTTCGCGAAGCGTCAGGGTGCCCCAACCGGTGTCTGGCAGGTGGCAGTCTGACCGCCGCAGTCCGACCGCTTCAGCGGGCCGCAGCCCCGCGTAGTACAGAACCGCGTAGAAGGCCACCAAGCGCCGCCCACGGCAACGATCCCACGACCCCACGTAGGAGACGGCCATGAGCAACTGCCGGGCCTGTACGGCGTTCACCAGGACGCGGCGGTCCACCACGTCGTTCGAGCCGACGTGCTTCCGACGGGCGCGCTGAAGCGGGTTCTCCGGGAGCTCCCCCGCGACCACGGCGTGTTCAAGGGCGGTGTTCAGGGCGCGGCGCCGCCGCTTGTACGTGTCGCCCGCCGCCGGGGTGCCGTCCAGCTTGTAGCTGAGGCGGTACAGCACGTCTTCGAACACCCCGGGGTCAGCCAGATCCTCCACGGGCCGGTCTGCCGTCGTTACCCAGTCGTACGCGGCCTTGAGTTCGGCTGGCGGCTCCTCTCCCGCGTTCGCGGGCACGACCCCCCACCTGAAAGCCAGCCGAAGCGCCTCGTCGTCGGGAACGCCGTCCCCCCGCTTGACCATGGCGAGCGTCACGGCGGCAAGACCGTCCGCCATGCCCTCACGGGACTTGGCCGCGCCTGTACGCCACCGTCCGGCGACGTACTTCCGGCAGAATTCGAACCATCGCAACGGCGGTTCAGCGTCCGCTGCTTCGGCGGCTTCGGCCGCCGCGCGCACCTCGGACTCCGGCAGTCCCGATTCAATCTCGAACGCTTCACCGCGCCGGTTCATGACGTGCCACAGCTCATTGCGTCGGCTTTCGGCGAGCGGGTACGTGGCGAACGTATCGCCCCAAACCCGGCCTGCCACCACCCAACGAAGGCGCCATGGCCGGGACTTACGGCCGGTCTTGGAGATTTTCCACAGCCTGACGTCGAAGGTGTAGCCCGGCCGGGCTGATCCGCGAGGGCGCCCGGCCGGGGTGTCGTTCTCAGCGTTCACGCAGCGTCCTCGCGCTCCGTGAGCCAACGCTCGTACTCCGACCGCCTGATCCGTACGTCGCCGTTCGGGAGCTTGATCGAGCGGGGTCCCTTTCCTAGCTGGCGCCACCGATAGAAGGTCGACGGGGCAACCTTCAGATCGGCAATGACCTCCTGGACGGTCATCTTCTCGTCCACCCTGCGGGCGCTCATGCCGCTGTCCTCTCTTCAGTTTTGATCTTCTACTCAAGGGTGGTGGCCCTTGTTCTGTCAGGTCCGCTACTTCCGCTACCTCCGCTACCGCCCTGGTCAGGGGCATGATCGTGGTAGCGGATGGGGTAACGGGTAGCGGATGTGCCGCTACCGGCCGGTGGGTGGCCGGTAGCGGCAGTGGGGCCCTGGTAGCGGGCGGTAGCGGATGTGAGGGGTGTGTCCGCTACCTAGTCGTCGCTGGTCAGGGGCAGGGTGGGGGGGTGGTAGCGGAGGTAGCGGATGTTCCGGGGGTGGGAGGGCAGTACCGCGTCCAGGCGTCGGTGAGGTCGCAGGCGTAGTAGCCCTTGACGACTCCGTCGCCGGTCTTGATGTTGCGTGCCTTGATGGGCTGGTTATCGACGGTGACGTACTCCCCGAGCCGTCGGGCCAGGCCCCGGGCGTCCAGGGGTTTGCCGCCGATGTCGGCCCAGGGGGATTCGTCCATGGCGTGCAGGCTGGCCAGGATGTGCGCGGTGGGCATGCGGTCGTCGCCGTTGCGGATGCGGTTGCGGTAGCCGAAGACGTGGTCGCGTAGGTCGGTGAGCAGGCGGATACCGAGGCTGGCTTTGTCGTCCTGGCGGGCGGCGTTGATGAGTTCCACGCACGCGGCGCGGGCCCGCTCAGGCCAGGCGCCTCCGGCGGCGTCGGCGACGGCCAGCAGGGGCTCCCACACGTCGGCGGGCCGGTCGGTGATGCCGTCGGGCATGGCGGGGAACGCGCCGGTCACCGTGTCGCGGACCCGTGTCGCCCAGGTGGCGAGGCGTTCGCGCAGTGCGTGGCCTTCCGGCTCGTGGACCCGCCTGCGCCAGGGTTCCACGTGCTCGTTGGGGGCGCGGCGGCGCATGCGGATGATCACGCTGCGGGTCAGGATGGTGTCGGGCAGGGAGCCGAGTCCGGCCATGGCGACGGCGCAGTAGGAGGGGAATTCCTGCACGGTCTGGTTGGAGCCGTCGCCCACGCACCGCCACATGCCCACCCCCCGGCGGTGGCCCGCGTTGAGGAATCCGCGCAGCGGTTCGTTGTCGCCCGCCTTGGGCCCGAAGATCGTGTCCACCTCGTCGAAGAGGATGGTGGGGCGGGTTTCGGTGGCGGACACGGCGCGGAACATCGCCGAGGCGGACGCCTGTGCGGCCACCATCCGGTTGGGGACCAGGGGTTCCATGACTTCCAGGGCCCGCGACTTGCCCGACCCCGGTTCGGGGGACAGGAACGCGATGCGGGGGGTGGAGTCGAAGCAGTCGATCAGGTGCGCGTGGGCGTCCCACAGCGCGACCGCGACGTAGGCCGCTTCCAGTGGGAAGACGTTGAACCTGCGGTGGAAGGCTTCCACCTCGTTCAGCAGGGTGGCGGCGTCGGGGCCCGGTGGGGCGGTGGGGGTGGTGTCGGTCATGCGGCGGTCCTCTCGCTTGCGGTGGCGGTGCGGGGGCCGGGGTGGTGTGGGGCTGTCTGGAGGCCGTTGGTGACGGCGCGGCGGGCGTACGGCTCGGGGACGCCGACGGCGACGGCGACGGCCACGATCTGTTCGCCGATGGTGTCCAGTCCGCACGGGCCGGGGCATGCCGTGTGCTGGGCGGCGAGGAAGCGGGCCACTCCGAACGCCTGTGATCCCGCGCCGGACGTGGTGCGGGCCCGTACGAGGGCAAGGCCGCGGTTCAGGCCGGTGCGGACGTACTGCTCGGTGTGGCGGCATCCGGTGGCCACCGTCCGGTCCCACGTGGCGCCGGGGGCAGAAGACACCACCCCCGCCCCGCTGGGCGTGGTGCTGGTGTCTTGCTTCACCGGCAGGGCGCGCACGGCGGGCGGCAGGTCGGCCATGCGGCCGGTGCCGGGCCCCAGCCACCGGGCGTAGGCCATGAGCGACTTGATGTCGATGCCGGGGCGGACGGCGTTGTGGGAGCGCATGGTGCCCCGGTAGATCCAGTGCTCGCCGCGCGTGGTCGGCACGGTCCGGGTGGCGGGCAGGTGTTCCCGGGCCCATGCGACGGCCGCCGCGTTGTCCAGGTCGACCACGGTGAGCCCTGCCCCGCCGGGGTGGTAGGCGACGGCCACGGCCTGCCGCCACGCCGCCGCCCACGCGCGGGAGGTGAGGACGGCCGGGTCGGTGCTGGCCGCCGCCCACGCGTGGCAGGGTGCGGGGCACTGGCAGGCGCCCGCGTGCCGCATGTTCGGCCGGCCGCCGCACGCGGGCGGTCGGCCGGTGCAGGCGCGGCAGTTGGCGGGCGGCATCTTGCCCGCGCTCAACGGCAGCACGGGGACGGCCCGCGCGGCCAGTTCGAGTGCGGCGTTCAGCAGCGCGGTAGTGCGGTCTTGGGTCATGCTGGTTGTTCTCCAGTTCTGTTGTGAGTGCTGGGAGACCGGGGCGGCCGCGGTCTTTGGCGAGAGGCGGCCGTCCCGGGCGGGGGTCAGGCGGTGGTGGGCCAGCCGTCCAGGGGGATGGTGGCGCTAGCGGAATCTGCTGTGCGGGGTGGTCAGGGAGGGTGGGGCACCCCTTGCCGGGGGGCGTGTGGAGGGGGTTTCTGGGGTGTTGGCCGGGTGCCTCCCTGTCTCCCTGGTGGATCATTCGTGCTGGTCAGGGGGAGGGAGGCGGGTCAGGGAGGGGGGTAGGGAGTTCTCCCTGCCTCCCTGACCCGTGTGGGTGTGGCTCCCTGTTATCCGGTGGCGGAAGCGGAACCGGTTTCGGGTCGGTCGGCGAGCGCGCGGTGGATGCGGTCGCGGGCGATGACCATGCGGCCGTCGGACTTGTACGGCTCGGCTCCGGTGCCGTCCAGGATCCGCTTGAGGTCGATGAACGACCAGCCGCCGTAGGCGTCGGTGTCGAGCGTGGCGAGCCGCTTGAGGACGTCCTGGGTCAGCACGCGGGGCGCGTCGCCGATGGCGGTGGCGATGTCGGCGAGCGGGTCCCGCTCCCCGCCCCGCTCGATGACGTGCAGCGTGGTGACCCCGTCGCGCAGGGCCTTGGCGCGGTTGGCGATGGCGTTGGCGTCGTCGTCGCTGATGTAGTGCGTGCGCACCGTGATGGACGACTGGCCCTTGGGTATGTCGATGCCGCTGGAGGCGACGACCAGGGTTCCCTGATCCAGTCCGGGGCGCAGCAGGTTCGGGGCGGCGCCGCCGTCGACGGCCTTGTCTCCCAGTGCCATCCGGGCCTGTGATTCGGTGCCCAGCGCGAGGGCGGCGCGGGTGTGGGCGCCTTCGCGTACGAGTTTGGGAAGGTTCTGGTCGGTGGGGTCCTGGGTGCCCTGCCACATCAGCACGTTCACGACACGGCCCTGGTTGTGGATCTTGCGGACGGCCATGAAGTAGCGGCTGGTGGCCTTGGAGCCGCCGTACGGGCGGCCCTCGTCGTCCTTGACCGGGCACATGAACGCCACCTGTGCCTCATCCGTGATGCAGATCAGCGGCGGGAACTCGATGCCCGGGTCGTTCTGGCGGGCCTCGATCCGGCGGTTCATCTCGTCCACGACGCCTTCGACCATCTCGGTCGCCTGGATGACGTGGTCATCGGTCGGACCCTGGATGAGCACCGTGGCCAGGCCGTCGAACATGACCCAGTCGCCGCCTTTGAGGTCGGCGAGGCGGAATTCCACGGTCTTGTCCAGCGCGGCCCACAGGGCGAGCGCGCGCAGGGACGCGGTCTTGCCCTGGTTGGACAGGCCGGTGATGAGCAGGTGCCGCTGGTACAGGCTGATCGCGGCGGCGTCCCCGCGCAGGTCCTGGCCCCACGGGGCGCGGCCCTTCTTGTAGTCGGCGGTCAGGGTCTCGTCGGTGACCAGCGGGGAGGGGCCGATGGGTTCGTCCAGTGCGCCGGAGTCGGCGATCCACAGGCGGACGGTGCGGGCGGCTTCGGGGAGGGTGATGAACACCTCGTGCTCGTGCCGTCCGAGGTTTTCCGCGAGCTTCCGGCGCCGGGTCTGCACTTCGATGGTGGACACCCCGGACGGCAGGGTGACGTCGACTTCGACGCCGCATCCTGCGATGACGATGGGGGAGAGCATCGACGCGCCCGCGTCGCCCATCTCCTTGACCGCGGTGCGCAACGCCGCCACCCCCAGGTCGCGCAGGGCCTTGACGACGATTGAGGGGGTGATGGGGTCTCCCCCGGTGGTGCGGGCGTGGGTGGGCAGGGCCCAGTTCGGGGCGGCCTGCTGGTGGCGGCCGACCGCCCACAGCCCGAGCAGGGCCAGGAACGGGCCGAGTGTGACCGCCGGTCCCCACACGACGGTCACGATGGTGACCAGCAGGCGAATGAACTCGACCACCGCCATCAGCGGTGTCACCACATCGGTGGTGTCCTTGTTCGCCACGGCCAGCGCCACGCCGAGCGCGACCAGGCCGCCGATCCCCATCCCGGTACCGACGGCGGCGGACTTGGCCGCGACGACCGGGGAGCGCAGCAGCTCCATGCGGCGGCGGTGGCGGGCTTCGCGGAACCGCTGCCCGCGCTCCTCCCACTCGGCTGCCGCCTCGTAGTTCCCGGCCGCCTCGGCGGCGCGCAGCATGCGCTCATACCGGGCCGCCGTCCGCCCGTCCCACGTGCGGCGGGCGGTGATCCGGGCGCCGCCGACCACGTAGAGGGTGTGGCGGGCGACCAGGCGGCCGCATGTGCGGGTGCGGTCGTGGGTGGCCACGGTCTTCACCGTGCGCCAGGCCCGGTGCGCCCGGCCCGGCACGTTCGGCACGGTGGGGGCCTCGGTCGGCGCGGTGCCGGTGTCCTTCACCGGGGCCGGGGCCGGTGGGGGCGGGGTGGGGGTGCGGCGGGCGCGGTGGGTGTCGAGGTCGTGGACGCTGGCCACGTCCGGCGGCGTCGGCGCGGGTTCGGTCGTCATGGCAGAAGGGCTCCAGCAGTCAGGTGCGGGCGGTGGGGGCGGGGTGGGGCAGGCGGGATACGGCGTCGAGCCAGGCCAGGTCAGCGGCCGTCAGCCCGCCCCCGGCGGGGGCGGCCGGGACAAGCGGGGGGTCGTCGTCGGGCCCGCCGCCGTGGGGGCCGTGGCCGCCGGGCCCGGCGCAGCAGGGGCAGGACACGTCGGCCCACAGTCGGCCGCGTTCCCACGCGGCGTGGGCGGCGGCTCCGGCCAGGTCCAACGCCCAGGACGCGGCGGCCAGGGGCAGGACGAGGGCGGTGCTGAGCGGGTCGGGCCGGTGGCCGAAGAGGGCCGGGACGGCCAGCAGGGCCAGCAGAGCGGCGCCGGTCCACTGGTGGTGGCAGCGGGCCAGCAGCACCGGGCGCGGAGTGGCGGCCAGGGCGTGCAGGTAGGCGGACAGGTCAGCAAACGGACGCGGTAACGCAGGCATGGCAGGACTCCCCGAAGTGGTCGTCGGGCGGGAAGGGCGGGGCTGTTCGGGCCACCGCATGCCGCACCCCAGCAGGGGCGGGGGTGCGGCCACGGAAGCCGGACAGGCTCAGGCCAGACCGGCGCGGCGGATCGCGCGCTCGGTGTCGCGCACCCGACGCTCAGCCTGCTTACGCGCCTGCTTCGCGGTGGCGCGGTCGGCCCACTTCGCGGCCCGCTCGGCAGCGCGGGCGGCGGCGAGGTCGTCCTGGGCCTTGTCGTACTGGCGGCGCAGCGCCGCCGCTTCCCGGCGGCCCCGGTCTTCGGCCCGCGCGTCGATGGCGTCCAGGCGCCGCTCGAAGCGCGGGTCGATCGCTTCAGCCCCGGCGAGAGCCTGTTTGGCGCCGCGTATCAGCAGACGGGCGCGCTCGCGCTTCTCGGCACGGGTGTAGGAGCGGTACACGTCGGTCACGTCGATCCTTCCTGGTCAGCGGTGGCGGGTGGTGGTGTGGCTCTTGCCGAACCACCGGTTGTGGTTGGTGATCGTGGTGATGTGCGTGTCGCCCCCGGCGGCGCGGCCGGGGCGGGCGAGCTTGTTCAGCGCGAGCGCGCCGACCAGCAGTGCCAGGCCGGTGGCGCCCGCGGTGACCTGGGACAGGACCATGGAGGTGCCCCAGCCGGTACCGGCGGCCAGTGCGGCGCCGCCGACCAGCCGCTGTGCGAGGGGGTCCATACGCGGCCCGGCCGCACGCGGCGGGGCCACCGGCACCGGCACTGCGGCGGCCGGGCGGATGATCTGGTCGGCGGGCATGGGGACCATGCGGCCGTAGGCGTCCGGCACCCACACCACCGGGCCGGAACGCTCCGTGCGCTCGGTGTGGAGCTCTACCGGGCCGGACAGCGGCACCGGCACGCCGAAACCGGTGCTGGGGGCGGTGGTGGGGTCGGGCCAGGCGGGCAGGGGCGGGGTACGGGGATCGGGCAGGTGGGAGTTCACGGCGGTCCTTCCAGCGGGAGAGCGAGGGGGAGGGGCAGGCAGCCAGGCGCGGGGCGCGGGCGCGGCTGTGTCAGGTGGTCAGGCCCTCTGCGTTGCTGCGGCCAGGATGGCGGCGTGGTCGAACGCGAGGCGGGGCGGCAAGGCGTCCAGCGGCCACCAGCGGGCGGCCCGCGCGTCGTCCCCGGCGACGGCCAAGGTGCCCGCGGGGACGACCGCGAGATACGCCGCCGTCACGTACCGGCCGCGCGGGTCGCGGCGGGGGGCGTCCCAGACACCGATCAGGCGCAGGTCCCCGGCGGGCACCCGAACGGCGGTCTCCTCCTCCAGCTCGCGCACGGCCGCGGCAAGGCTGGTCTCACCGGGGTCCACATGCCCACCCGGCAAGGCCCAGTGGCCCCGGTACGGGTCCCACTCGCGCTCGATCAGCAGCACACGGCCGCTGGTGTCGACGATGACGATGTCTGCGGTGTAGCGGATGGTCTCGAACGTCTCGCTCATGCGGTCATCTCCAGGAAAACGTCGGGATAGGCGCAGGTCACGCACACCCCCAGCGAGCGGGGGATGCAGTAACCGGCGTCCCTAGAGCACTGTGGGCAGGTGCGGCGCGCGCGCATGGCGGCAGCGAGCGCGGCGTGCTTCGCGGGGGTCATCGGCCGGACCTTCTTCGCCTGGTCCAGGCGGTAGAGGTAGGCGATCCGGACACCGCCCGCGCGGCGGTTGGCCCGCATGATCTGCGCCTGTACTGGCTGCCCGCCCGGCCGAAGCCCACGGGCCCGTAACTGCCGCCGGGTGGCCAGCCCGTCAGGCGCCAGCCGCCACGGGAACGTGGGAACCCCGTAGCGCGCGCCGGTGGGGTCGTAGCACTTACCGAACGCCAGGGACATCAGCCCTCACCCCCGACCAGCCGCAGCCCGCCCGGGACGGCCTCGCTGCCGCCCGCCGCGGCCCGTTCGGCCCGTTCGGCGCGCAGCGCGTCCCGCAGGGTGCGGGCGCGGGCGGCTGACGTACGGACCGCCGTGCGGATCGCATCCGCCGTCAGCTCACCGTCCGACCACGCGGCCGTAGCCGCCCGCGCCTGTTCCAGCAGTTCCTCCGGGGTACGCACCGGGCGGGGCGTGCGGGCGGCGTGCGGGACCCGACCGGTCGCCCGCCGCGGCCGTGCCGCCGACGCGGCCACCGACCCGACCGGCACGCCGGTCGACTCCGGCCCCGACTCCGGCTCCGGCTGGGGGTCCGTGGCCGGGGTGCCAGTCGGGTCGGGTTCGGCCGACTGCACGGGAGCCGGGCCGGGCACCGGCGCCGTGGTGGCGGGGGCCGACTCTTCCAGCTCACCCACCGACCGTTCTGCCCGCATATCATACGGTTCCGGGGTGGCGGGTTGGTGGTGCAGGACTTTGGCGACCAGGTCGGAGCCGAAGAAGATGGACCCGACCGGCAGACTGGTTGCCAGCAGGACCAGGGCCCAGTGGGCCGGTGCCCAGTCGGCCAGCCGGACCCTGCCCCCGGTCGGCTCGTGCAGGGCGGGAACCATGCCGTGCACGTAGTTCAGCACCAGGGACGCGGCGGTGTACCCGGCCAGCACCCGCAGCGCAAACCGCCGGTCGTCCCCGGTCAGGGTCAGGGCAGCCGTCAGGGCCAGGGCCATCAGGCCATCGACCACGAACGGGTACAACGTGGCGGCGGTCGGGTCCGCGCCGATCGCACGCGCGATATCCCGCAGCGCGTTCCACGACACCCGGAACGCCAGCGCCACCACCCCGACCAGCGCCACCACCAACAGCACCTTCGGCCTGCGGCTCACCACGCACCCCCGCCCGCGCCACCGGGGCGCGCGATCAGGGCCGTGACCATCGGCCCGGCCGCCTGGTTGACCTGTTCGGCCAGCAGGTCGACCGCGTCCATCGCGCTGACGGTCAGACCCAGGCCGCGCGGTGCGGCCGGGACAGGCCACGGGCCGACGAGAGGTACACGCACCTGCGCGGTCACCAGAACGGCCGGCCGGTCGTCCCCCGGGAGCCACGAACCGGCGTAGCCGTCGGCGTCGTCGTCCAGGTCGCGGGCAGGCTGCCAGTCACGCCACCGGTACGGCAGGTGTGCCCGCAGGGCGGTGTGGGGCAGCGGCACGTCGACCACGGCCAGCAGACCCTCCCCGTCCTCGCGGTGCTCGATGCGCACGGCCGTCAGGTCGGGGCGGACGCGCACGTAACCGGGTGACATGACCGGCGCGCACGCCACCTGCCACACGGCGGCGGCGAACTCTTCGGCATTGGCCAGCGGGGTGTCCGGCTCGCCCGGCTCGTGGAACAGGGCGGGCCGCTGGGCCAGGTAGACACCGAACCGGCTGTGCCCGTCCGAGGCGCGGGCCCGGTCGTACTGAGCGTCGATCCGGACGAGGGTGTCCGGCGTCCAGCGGGTCATCGGGCGTTCCCTTCGGCAGGGGCGGGCAGGTGGGTACCGGGGCGGCCGTCACGGCGGCCCCAGACGGTGGCGTGCACGGGCGCGGGGCCGTCGGCGACCAGCCAGCCGCCCTTGACCTGCTTGGCCAGGTACATCGACTCGTCCGCCCGCCGCAGCGCGACGGACAGGTCCGCCCCGGCGCGGGAGGGAACCAGGTAGGCGCCGATCGAGGCGCCCACCACCAGCGGCGGCCCGTCTGGGCGGGGGACCGGGGAGCACAGCCACTGATGCAGGTGGACCAACTCACCGCGCAACGCGTCCGCGCTGTCCACGCGGACGGCGGCAGCGAACTCATCCCCACCCAGCCGCCCGGCGACCCCAAGGCCATCGGCCCACTGGGCCAGGCGCTCGCCGGTGGCCCGGATGACCGCGTCTCCGGCCGCGTGCCCGAAGCGGTCGTTGACCTGCTTGAAGCCGTCCAGGTCGATGACCAGCACAGCCACCGGCCGCCGCCCGGCCAGCACCCGGCAGGCAGCACGCTCGAAGACGGCCCGACCTACCAGGCCGGAGAGGGGGTCACGGCGGGCGGCGGCCAGACGGCGACGCCACCACAGGCCGTGGACCGCCCACCCGGCAGCCAGCGGCGCGGCAGCGGCCAGGGTGTGCAGCGCGTCGGGGGTCACAGGGCACCCCCGACCAGAGCGGGGCACTGCGCCCGGTTGGACACCCGGGCCCGCGCGACCATCAACCGCCGCTGCGCCCGCCGGAAGCGCTTGGCGTCGATCGGGTACACCTGCCGGTCGAGCAGCGCGATACGGACATCCAGCAGCTCAACCTCAGCGCGGATGACCGGCATCTCACGCTCGATGGCGGCCAGTTCCGCCTCGGTCGGCTCGCGGTCGGGGTGCAGGCCGGGCCCCGGGGTTTCGGCCCAAGGGTCGGGATGGGTGTGGGACATTGAGAGTCCTGTCTCAAGAGGGACGGGAAACCCCGGGGTGGCGGAAGTCCTTGGCCGGAACCGTCACTCCGGGGGGCGGGAAGGTGGAAGCGGTGGTCAGCGGGAGCCGCTGCCGCCGCAGGACGAGCACGACCGCACCGACTGGCGTGTCACGCCGTCGCTGCCGGTCTCGGTGACCGTCGACTGCCCGGCACCCCCGCACGCGGTGCAGGGCCGGGCCTCTTAACACGTGGTGCAAAGCGGGATACATCCATCAGGATCAGCCTCCTTGCTTGGTTCAAGGGGGGTGGTCAAGGCCCCGTCCCCGGTGTTCCAGCACCAAGGCGGGGCCGCTTGCTGCGGAGCGCTGACGTGCTCCCCCTCACCGCCCGGCCAGGAAGACCCGGACGAGCGGATCAGGCAACCGTCAGCTGGTGGTGACCCGGCCCAAGCTGGCCGGGGCTGCCCGGGTCGGCGGCCGGGACGGACGAGCATCGTCCGACCGGCCGCCGACCCGGGGGTGACGCGGTGGGCGCTCACCGCCGGGCGGTCAACCCGGCGGCGCCGAGGGGTCTTCGGCGCATCGCCGGTCCCTTCTCGTTGAAGCAGTGCCGCGCGGCGGACGGCCGCGCGGGTCCCAGAGGCTTTCGGGCGCTACCCCCCGGAGCCTGGGGCTATCTCTCCGGTGCGTCATCGTCGCTGCTCTGACGCCAGCAGGGGCGGCCCGTCCCGGACTGGCACACCAGCGCCAGGCGCCGTGTGCTGCCGGTACGTGGTGCGTGCCGCCGACGGCATCACCCAGCCGCCAGGGAGCGGGCCTCACCCGGCCGCCACGGGGGCGCGGACTCTCACCGCGCCATCAGTTCACTGTTCAGTTCTCAAGGTCCGATCGCTGCCTTCAGGCCCCTGTCACAGGGCCCTCCGGGCGCGTTCAAGCAGGTCAGACACGGGCCGCCCGCTCGATCCCGAGGCGAGCTCGCACGAACTAGCTTGCACTAGCTCACGCTAGTACGCAACCCCCGGGTGCTACACGCCACCGTCGGCGCTGGTCAGTACCCTCGAAGGCATGAGTGGTGTGGCGAGCGACCCAAGACCCAAGCCGGTGAAGGTGGCCGACGTAGTGCGCGACCGGATCAAGGCCAACAAGTACCCAAGCGGCAAGCTGCCGACGGTCAGAGCACTGGCAGCCGAGTTCGGGTATGCCACACAGACCGTGCGAGACGGGATGCGCATCCTGATCGCGGAAGGTCGGGTCACGTCAGAGGGAAGCCGCGGGTACTTCGTCGCGAGGAACGACCGAGAATCGTCCACGGATAAACGAGATGTCAGCGAGGAACTCACAGAAATGCGTCTCCAGATTCAAGATTTGATCGAACGAGTGACAGCACTCGAAGAGGGCTCTAAGGGCAGTGCGTGATCTGGAATAACCATGCAAGTCTCGCCCGCTGTGAGATAAGTGACAGCAGAGGGTCAGCAGGCAGGACAGGGGACACTTGAGGTGTCACCACTCTGTCCTCTTGCCTGTCCCCCGCGACAGCGAACGAGACTCGCGGTAGTAACCGAAGGAGGGCGAGATGAGCGACGACAGGCCCGCGTGGGCCCGCCGCATCGCGGCTGAGCGGATCGCACGTGACTGGTCGCAGCTCGATGCGGTACGCGCGCTTCGGGCCCACGCGCCGACGGAGCTGCCAGCGGATGACAGCATGGTGCGACAGTGGAAGCGCTGGGAGTCCGGGGCCATGCCGGGCGATTTCTACCGGCCCATCATCGCAGCGACATTCGGGACCGTGACGCACGCGCTTTTCCCCGCTCCATCGCGCAGGAATGGCGATACCGAAATCCTTGTTGCGAGCGGCATGGAAACGCTCGAAATCGTCAGCCGTCTCAACAGGTCCGACGTAGACAACTCAACCCTCGAAGCTCTACGCATCACCACAGACCGCCTGTGTTCGGAATACCCGTACATGCCGAGCGAACAACTCCTTGTCGAGGGTCGGCAATGGCTGCGGCGGGTAGTTGACCTCACTTCGAGAAACCTCACGCTCGCGCAGCACCGCGAAGTACTGGCGCTGTCGGGATGGCTCGCCCTCCTCGTAGGTTGCGTGGAGTACGACTCCGGAGACCGCCATGCGGCCGAGTCCACCCGTCGGGCGGCCCTGTCTCTCGCGACCGAAGCTGACCACGCTGAGGTCGCGGGCTGGGCCCACGAGATGCGCGCGTGGTTCGCGCTGACAACCGGAGATTATCGGGGCGTTATCGCAGCGGCGCAGGCCGGGGTCGAGCGCGCGCCTCACCACAGCGTGGCCGTCCAGCTCGCCGCACAAGAGGCCAAGGCGTGGGCTCGATTGGGCGACCGTCGGCAGGTAGAGGTCGCTCTCGACCGAGGGCGGCGCCTGCTCGAAGGAATGTCGCAGCCGGATAACCTCGATCACCACTTTGTGGTGGACCCATCGAAATTCGACTTCTACGCGATGGACTGCTACCGACTCGTTGGTGAGGACAGGTTGGCCAGCACCCTGGCGAACGAGGTACTTCGGGCCGGTACGGACTTCGACGGCACCGAGCGCTCTCCGATGCGGAACGCTGAGGCACGGGTAACTCTCGGGGTGACGGCAGCGCGAGAGGGAGACCTCGAACAGGCCCTCATCCATGGCGAGAGGGCCCTACAGGGCGAGCGACAGTCCGTGCCCTCTCTCATCATGACCAGCCGGGAACTCGCGGCCGTCATAAGGCAGCGCTACAGCACCGAACCGGCAGCACAGGACTACCTGAGCCATCTGCAAGAGCTGGGCAGGGAGAAGCCGGGGTTCCTCCCCTCCTGACTGGCAGGGCAGAAGACGGGCACGGCCTTCACGAAGGCCGTGCCCGTCTCAGGTTCCGTCAGAGGCGTGCGACACACCTCCGACACACTCCGTGTGGCGAAGCACCCCCTGACCAGCTCCGCCGCAGCTCAGAAGGGTGGTGAGGCGTGATCGACACAATCACTCCGGAGCCGTGTGCGCAGGTTCGAATCCTGCCGGGGGCACCGAAAATCAAAGCCCTGACCTGCACAGATGCAGGTCAGGGCTTAATTTGCACCTGCCAGAACGCTCGGGTGAGCGCTTCGGACGTCTCCCATGATGACGGCAGGAGCCGGGAAGTCGTGTGGTCTGCCGCCCAAGCCGCGACCGCAACCCTCAAGGCGTCACAGCTGCTGTATCGCGGGCAGAGCTTGATCTGTGCACGTGGGCTCACAGGGCCGGTATGACCGTGAGTGCTTCAGGCCGGCCGGACCGGTGCCGTGGCCGCTACCGCACGCCCCAGGTGTAGGTCTGCTTGCGCAGCCTGAGGTAGACGAACACCTCGGTGCCGGTCACGGCCGGAAGCTGCCGGATCCGCTTGTTGATGATGTGCAGCAGATGGTCGTCGTCCTCGCAGACCACCTCGACCAGCAGGTCGAAGGATCCCGCGGTGATCACGATGTAGCCGATCTCGTCGAGGGCGGCCAGCTCGTCGGCGAGCAGCTCCACGTCGCCTGAGCACCGGATGCCGATCATGGCCTGCCGGGAGGACCCGAGGGTGAGCGGGTCGGTGACCGCGACGATCTGCATGACACCGGTCTCGATCAGCCGCTGCACGCGCTGGCGGACGGCTCCCTCGGACAGGCCGACGGCCTTCCCGATGGCGCCGTAGGGCCGCCGGCCGTCCTGCTGGAGCTGCTCGATGATCGCCTTCGAGACGTCGTCGAGCCCGGCCGCGCCCTTGCCGCCGCTGTGCTTCGCCTGACCGGACATGCGCGCCATCCTAGGGGCCGGGCCGCCGGGTGCCCGCCGCGGACTCCGACCGGAGACCCGTCAGACCCGTCGGCCGACGGCGCCCGTCAGCTGTCGAATCCGAAGCCGACGCGGTCCATGGCCCGGAGCCAGAGGTTGCGGTGCCCGGCGCGGGCGTCGGCGCGGGCCAGGGACCACCTGGTGAGCTGGATGCCGGTCCAGCGGAGGGGCTCGGGCGGGAAGGGGAGGGGCTTGGTGCCGACCATGGCGGTGCGGGTGCGTTCGGTGGGGGTGCCGGCCAGGAGGTCGAGCATGACGTCGCCGGCGAAGCGGGTGGCCGCGACTCCCAGGCCCGTGAAGCCGGCGGCGTAGGCGACTCGGCCGGCGTGGGCGGTGCCGTAGAAGGCGCAGAAGCGGGTGCAGGTGTCGATCGCGCCGCCCCAGGCGTGGGTGAAGCGCACCCCTTCCAGCTGGGGGAAGACCTCGAAGAAGTGGGCCGCCAGGGTGCGGTAGGTGGCGGGCCGGTGGTCGTGCTCGGCACGGACCCGGCCCCGGTAGTGGTAGACGGCGTCGTAGCCGCCCCACAGGATGCGGTGGTCGGCGGTCATCCGGAAGTAGTGGAACTGGTTGCCGGCGTCGGCCAGGCCCTGCCGCCGCCGCCAGCCGATCGCGTCCCGCTGCTGTTCGGTGAGCGGTTCGGTCATGAGCGCGTAGTCGTACACGGGTACGGTGTACGGCCGTACGCGCCGCAGCGGCGCGGGGAAGGCGTTGGTGCCCAGGGCCGCCTGCCGGGCGCGGACCACGCCGGAGGGGGTGTGGACGGCGACGCCGGTGCGGGTGGCTCGCAGTGCGGTGACGGGGGTGTGCTCGTGGACGCGTACTCCCCGTCGGGCGCACGCGTCGGCCAGTCCCCAGGCGAGCCGCACCGGGTTGACCAGGGCGACGTCCTCCTTGTTCCACAGGCCGGCCAGGAAGGCCGGGGAATCGACCTCGTTGCGGACCTGCTCGGCGTCCAGGAGCTCGACGTGGCCGCCGTAGCGGGCGGCGAGCCGGGCGGCGGCGTGGAGGTCGGCCACCTGGTGCGGCCGGGTGGCGACGTCGATCGCGCCGGTGCGCTGCCAGTCGCAGTCGATGCCGTAGCGGGTGAGGGTGTCCTCGATGCCCTGGAGGTTGCCGGCGCCGAGGCGCTGGAGCAGGGGGAGTTCCTCCGGCCAGCGCTGGTGGCCGTTGGCGAGACCGTGGGTGAGGCTGGCGTCGCAGAACCCGCCGTTGCGGCCGGAGGCCGCCCACCCGATGCGGTGGCCTTCGAGCAGCACGACGTCGCGGGCGGGATCGCGCTCCTTGGCCAGCAGAGCCGTCCACAGTCCGGTGTAGCCGCCGCCGACGACGACCAGGTCGCACTCGGTGCCGGCGGCCAGCGCCGGGCGGGGGCGCGGCCGGCCGGGCTCGTCGAGCCAGAAGGGTGCGAGCCGCACGTCGCGCAGCGCGGAGGCGGGGTTCATGAGGGGCGGTGTCCGTTCCGGGGTCGGGTGCGCGGCAGGGGTGGGGAGGCGCCGCCCGCCCGCGGGGGCGGCGCGTGTCCGGAAGTCCTCGCGGGGGCCTCGCCGGCTCCGGCCGGTCAGGCGTCGAGCGAGGTCATCACGTGCTTGATACGGGTGTAGTCCTCGAAGCCGTAGGCGGAGAGGTCCTTGCCGTATCCGGACTTCTTGTACCCTCCGTGCGGCATCTCGGCGGCCACGGGTATGTGGGTGTTGATCCATACGCAGCCGAAGTCCAGGGCCTTGGACATCCGCATGGCGCGGGCGTGGTCGCGGGTCCACACCGAGGACGCCAGGCCGTACTCCACTCCGTTGGCGTAGGCGACGGCCTGGGCCTCGTCGGTGAAGGGCTGGACCGTGACGACGGGGCCGAAGACCTCGTCCTGGACGATCTCGTCGTCCTGCTTCAGGCCGGCGACGACGGTGGGCGCGTAGAAGTACCCCGTCGCGCCGATCCGGTGGCCGCCGGTCAGGACCGTGGCGTGCGCGGGCAGGCGGTCGATGAAACCGCTGACCCGGGCGAGCTGGTCGGCGTTGTTCAGCGGGCCGTAGTAGGCGCTCTCGTCGTCCGGGGCGCCGGTCCGGGTGGCGGCCGCCGCCTTGGCCAGGGCGCTGGTGAAGGCGTCGTGGACGGACTCGTGCACCAGCACCCGGGTGGCGGCGGTGCAGTCCTGGCCGGCGTTGAAGAAGCCGGCGGCCCGGATGCCCTCGACGGCCCTGTCGAGGTCGGCGTCCTCGAAGACCACCACGGGTGCCTTGCCGCCCAGCTCCAGGTGGACCCGTTTGAGGCTGATCGACGCCGTCGCGGCCACCTCGTGGCCGGCCCGTACGGACCCGGTGACGGAGACCATGGCCGGGGCCGGGTGCTCGACCATCAGGCGGCCGGTGTCGCGGTCGCCGCACAGCACGTTGAAGACGCCCCGGGGGTGGCCGAGACCGGCCAGGACGTCGCCGACGATCCCGGCGATCAGCACGGTGGAGGCCGGTGTGGTGTCGGAGGGTTTGAGGACCACCGTGTTGCCCGCGGCCAGCGCCGGGGCGAACTTCCAGACCGCCATCATCAGCGGGTAGTTCCACGGCGCGACCTGCGCGCACACCCCGACCGGCTCCCGCCGGACCAGGGAGGTCAGTCCGCGGGCGTACTCGCCGGCCGAGCGGCCCTCCAGCATGCGGGCCGCGCCGGCGAAGAACCGGATCTGGTCGACGGCCGGCGGTATCTCCTCCGCCCGGGTGATGTGGAGCGGCTTGCCGGTGTCCCGGCTCTCGGTCGCGGTCAGCTCCTCCGCGCGCGCCTCGAAGGCGTCGGCGATGCGCAGCAGCACCTTCTGGCGCTCGCCGGGGGTCGTGTCGCGCCACGCGGGAAAGGCCGCCTCGGCGGCGGTCATCGCGGCGTCCACGTCGGCCGGGCCGGAGCACGGTGCGGTGGTGTACGGCTCGCCCGTGGCCGGGTCGACCACCTCGGTGCTCCGCCCGTCGGCGGCGTCCCGGAACTCTCCGTCGACGTAGTTGCGCAGACGGTGTGGGTCGGTGGCCACGTGCCAGCCCTTTCTGCCAGGGGTCCGGGGCGTGGCGCCACTCGGTGACCCGCCACCCGGGACAGCGGTTTCAGTATCTATCTTGGCCATGTGCGCCAGAATCAGCAAGGTATACGGGCTCAGGCTACGAATACGCCTGGCTCGCGACTGCTTCGCGGACGTATCGTGATACGCGGCGCGCCACCCGGACCGCGCGGCGCGCGGCGCGGGCTCCGCCGGGAGTCGCACGCCGGCGCGGACAGACCGACCTACCCCTGGGGAGCGAGAAGGCAATGAGCGAGGACCTCTCCCGCACCGCTTATGAGCACCTGTGGATGCACTTCACCCGCATGTCCGGATACCGCGACGCCCCCGTGCCGACCATCGTGCGCGGCGAGGGCGCCCACATCTACGACGACCGGGGCAAGCGCTACATCGACGGGCTCTCCGGCCTGTTCGTGGTCCAGGCCGGCCACGGCCGGTCCGAGCTGGCCGAGGCCGCGCACCGGCAGGCGCGGGAGCTGGCCTTCTTCCCCATCTGGTCGTACGCCCACCCCAAGGCCGTCGAGCTCGCCGAGCGGCTGGCCGGGTACGCCCCGGGCGACCTGAACAAGGTCTTCTTCACCACCGGCGGCGGCGAGGCCGTGGAGACCGCCTGGAAGCTGGCCAAGCAGTACTTCGCGCTGACCGGGCGGCCCGGCAGGCACAAGGTCGTCTCCCGGGCCGTCGCCTACCACGGCACCCCCCACGGCGCGCTGTCCATCACCGGGCTGCCCGCCCTCAGGGCCCCCTTCGAGCCGCTGGTGCCCGGCGCGTTCAAGGTGCCGAACACCAACCTCTACCGGGCTCCCCTGCACGGCGACGACCCGGAGGCGTTCGGGCTCTGGGCCGCCGACCAGATCGAGCAGCAGATCCTCTTCGAGGGACCCGAGACGGTCGCCGCCGTCTTCCTGGAGCCGGTGCAGAACGCCGGCGGCTGCTTCCCGCCGCCGCCCGGCTACTTCGCGCGGGTGCGGGAGATCTGCGACCGCTACGGCGTGCTCCTGGTCTCCGACGAGGTGATCTGCGCGTTCGGCCGGCTGGGCACGATGTTCGGTTGCGAGAAGTTCGGCTACGTACCCGACATGATCACCTGCGCCAAGGGCCTGACCTCCGGCTACTCCCCCATCGGCGCGTGCCTGGTCTCCGACCGCGTCGCCGAGCCGTTCTACCGGGGCGGCGACGCCTTCCTGCACGGCTACACCTTCGGCGGCCACCCCGTCTCCAGCGCGGTCGCCCTGGCCAACCTCGACCTCTTCGAGCGCGAGGGCCTCAACCAGCGCGTGCTGGACCACGAGGCCGCACTGCGGGCGACCCTGGAGCGGCTGCACGACCTCCCGATCGTCGGCGACGTGCGCGGCGACGGCTACTTCTACGGCATCGAACTGGTCAAGGACAAGGCCACCAAGGAGACCTTCACCGACGAGGAGACCGAGCGCGTCCTGTACGGCTTCCTGTCCGGGGCGCTGTACGACGCGGGGCTGTACTGCCGCGCCGACGACCGCGGTGACCCGGTCGTCCAGCTCGCGCCGCCGCTGATCGCCGGGCAGCCGCTCTTCGACGAGATCGAGCAGGTGCTCCGCGCGGTCCTGACGGAGGCGTGGTCGAAGCTCTGACACCGGTCGGTCCGGCTCAGGCGTCGGGGGCGGTGTGGACCCGGTGCCCGTCGACGTACGTGAGCGCGACGCGGGTGTCGGCGATGGCGTCCGCGGGGCCGTCGAAGGGGTCGCGGTCCAGGACGACGAGGTCGGCGCGGTGGCCCGGCCGCAGGCTTCCGGCGTCGTCGAGGTGGTTGACGTAGGCGCTGCCCGCCGTGTACGCGGCCAGGGCGGCGGTCAGGTCGAGGGCCTGCTCGGGCAGGAACGGCTTGCCGTCGGCGCCCGGGGCGACGCGGTTGACGGCGACGTGGACGCCCTGGAGCGGGTCGGGGCTGCTGACCGGCCAGTCGCTGCCGGCGGCCAGCGTGGCCCCGGAGCGCAGCAGGTCGCCGAAGGGGTACTGCCAGGCGGCGCGCCGCGGGCCGAGGAAGGGGATGGTCAGCTCGTCCATCTGCGGTTCGTGCGCGGCCCACAGCGGCTGGATGTTGGCGGTGGCGCCGAGCGCGCGGAACCGGGCGATGTCGTCGGGGTGGACGATCTGGAGGTGGGCCAGGTGCGGGCGGGTGTCGCGCCAGCCGCCCGCCGTACGGGCCGCCTCGACGGCGTCCAGCGCCTCGCGTACGGCCCGGTCGCCCAGGGCGTGGAAGTGCACCTGGAAGTCCAGTGCGTCCAGCGCGGTGACGTACTCCTTCAACGCCTCCGGGTCGAAGAAGCTCAGGCCGGTGTTGGCGGTGGCGCAGCCGCAGGCGTCGAGGTAGGGGCTGGTCATCGCGGCGGTGAAGTTCTCCGCGACGCCGTCCTGCATGATCTTCACGCTGGTGCAGCGCAGCCGGCCGTGGGAGAGGGCCTCGCGCCGCTGGAGGAGGTCGGGGATCTGTTCGGCGCCCCGCCCGCGGGCCCACCACAGCGCGCCGACCACGGTCGCGGTGAGGGAGCCGTCGCGGGCGGCGGCCAGGTAGGCGTCGGAGGGGTCGGGGTAGCCGTCGCTGCCCGCCACGAGGGCGTCCTGCCACGCGGTGACGCCCAGGCTGTGCAGCAGCTCCTGGGCGCGCAGCAGCCCGGCCAGGCGGTCGGCCGGGGTCAGGGCCGGGACCAGGGCGCTGACCAGGGAGAGAGCTCCCTCCTGGAGCACCCCGGAGGGGGTGCCGTCGGTGTCCCGTTCGATCCGGCCGTCGGCCGGATCCGGGGTGTCCGCGCTGATTCCGGCCACTTCCAGGGCGCGGCTGTTGACCCACGCCCCGTGGTGGTCGCGGTTGGTCAGGAAGACCGGCCGGTCGGGCAGGACCGCGTCGAGCAGGTCGCGGCGCGGGACGCCGCCGTCGAAGCTCTCCATGGACCATCCGCTGCCGGTGATCCACTCCTTGCCGGGGTGGGCGTCGGCGTACGCGCGGACGCGGCGGGCGTACTCACGCGGGTCCGTGGTGCCCGTGAGGTCGCACTCTCCCAGCTCCACTCCCCCCTGGACGGCGTGGATGTGGGAGTCCTGGAAGCCGGGCAGCAGCAGCCGCCCGCGCAGGTCCACCACCTCCGTCCGCGGCCCCGCGAGCTCCCTGACCTCGTCGTGCCCGACGGCGGCGATCCGCCCCTCGCGGACGGCCAGGCAGGTGGCCCGGGCGCGGGCCGGGTCCATGGTCAGGATGGGGCCGCCGGTGAACAGCAGGTCAGCGGGCTGGATCGGCACGGAAGCACTTCCCATCGTGGTGGGGTCGCGGCGGACGACGGGCGGCCGGGTGCGCGCCTTCAGCCGGCGCGCACCCGCCTCTCGCCTTCGGGAGGCCGGTGCAGGAGGCCGGTTCAGGAGGCCGGTTCAGGAGGTCAGACGTTCGGACCCGGCCGGGAGCGCGGGCGCGGACCGCCCGCCGACGGGGCGTGATCGGGTGAAGCGGGGGGAACGGCGGTGCCACTTGGCGATGGCGCCGGTGGCCAGGCCGAGCAGCAGGACGGCGGCGGGGCAGGCGAGGCTGAACCAGCCGTTGGCGGCGCTGACCGCGAAGCCGTCGCTGAGGGTGGCGTAGTGGTAGCCGAGGTAGCCGCCCACGGCCAGCAGGGCCAGGCCGCTGGCGGCGGGGATGACCACCGCGCGCAGGGCCTCGCGGGGATCGGTGCGCAGCAGACCGCGGAAGCGCAGGGCACAGGTGAGGGCGGTCAGCGCGTAGTAGAGGGAGACGAGGATGCCGATGGTGTTCACCGAGGCGAGGATGGCCTGGTCGAGGCGGGGGATGGCCAGGGTCAGCAGCGCGATCCCCGTGCTGATCAGCGCGACCAGCAGGGTCGCCGCGGCCGGTGTGCCGTACCGGGCGTGGACCTTGGCCCACACCGGGTGGAGGGTGCCGTCGCGGCCCATGGCCAGCGTGAGCCGGGCGGTGGGGATGACACCCGCTTGCAGGGAGGCGACCGCGGAGAACATCAGCCCGACCAGCGGGAAGGTGGCCAGGGGCTCGGACGCCAGCCGGTCGGCGTAGTGGGTCAGGCCCTGCGCGCCGTTGGCGGCCATCTCCTGAGTGGGCATCACCCGCTGGAAGGCGACGGCCCCGAGCAGGAACAGTCCCAGTACGGACCACAGGGCGATGAAGCCGCTGCGGGAGGCGTCGCCGGGGGTGCGGGTCTCCTCGGTCACGGTGAACGCGGCGTCCCACCCCCAGTAGCAGAACACCGCGAGGACCAGCCCCTGAGCCAGGCCGTCGAAGGAGCCGATGGCGAAGGGGTTCAGCCAGGACAGCGAGAATCCCTGGTCTCCGGCGAACAGGCCCCAGCAGCAGAACACCAGCAGGACGGTGTACTCGAAGGCCAGCAGGCAGATCTGGAGGGCGGCCGCCTTGGCGGCGCCGGTGATCGCGGTGAAGGTGACCGCCGCCAGCACCACCAGGCCCACCAGCGTGCACTGCACGGTGGAGTTCGGATCCAGGGTCCAGCCCAGCACCGAGTGCACCCCTGCCTTCCGCCCGAGCTGGGCCAGGACCGAGCCGGTGATCGAGGTGGTGTAGGAGAGGAAGATGACCGTTCCGGCGATGGGGAACCAGCCGGCCAGCACGCCCAGCCAGGGACCCATGGTCCGCCCCACCCACGCGTAGCCGTTGCCGCAGTCCGGCTCGACCCGGTTCAGCCGCGCGTAGGCACCGGCGATGCCCAGCATCGGCAGGAACGCCAGCAGCAGAAGCGCCGGCGTCTGGCGGCCCACGAACACCGCCAGCACACCCAGTCCGACGCCGATGGTGCTCGTGGCGGCGATGCTCGAAGCGGCGATGCCCACTCCGTGCACCACACCCAGCGGCTTTTCGGGAGGGGTGGGTGACGGTGGGGCGGAACGGGTGGGTGCGCTGTGATCGTTCATGGGCAACCGATCCGGGTAGACGGGGACCGCGGCCCCTGGCGAGGGGACGGCGGCGGAGCGGTACAGCCGGCGGGTGAGGCTGAGGGTCCGCGCGGGGGCCGGGAGTCTCCCGACGGCCTACGCGCGGGACAGGCGGGGACAAATGCCGAAGAAACAGCGAATTGCGGGCGCTTTCGACCATGACCGCCTACATCGGGTGATATCACCCGCCCTCCGGGGCCACGTGGGTGCTCGCACGGGCCGGCCCCCGGGTCGCCGGCGGCCGACCGGTGACCGTCATGAAACAGCACCCCCCCACTATGGTCAACTGCGTTGTCATAAGCTGTCTCCGCCACCGAACAGAAGGGACGGGCCATGCCCGAGCCGACGAACCGGCCGGAACGGGTGATCAGCGCCCAGCGCCGCAGACGGCCCACGAAGACCGGCGCCGTGCTCTCCCGCGGCCTGATCGTGGACACCGCCATCCGGCTGCTCGGCCAGCACGGAACCGACGCCCTGACGGTCCGCCGCCTCGGCACCGCCCTGGGCGCCGACCCCTCGTCGCTGTACCGGTACTTCCACAGCACCGACGACCTCGTTCTGGCCATCGCCGACACTCTGATCGGCCGCTGCGTAGACGGCTTCCGGCCCACCGCCGACTGGCGCGAGAGCCTGCGCGACCTGGGCCACCGCATCCACGCCACCTGGCTGGCCCACCCGCAGGCGGCGGTACTGTCCACCGCCCGCGTCACCGGCCGCCCGCAGGAGATCCGCGCCGTCGAAACCGTCCTCGGCATCCTGCTGGCAGCCGGCTTCTCCCCGGAGCAGGCGGCACGCCATTACCACAGCTTCATCGACCTGACCCTCGGCTTCGCCGCGCTCGACGCCGCCTACAAGGCCCTGCCCCGCGCCGCGGCCCGAGCCGACCACGACGCCTGGCGCTCCACCTATGCCGCCCTCCCCGCCGCCAGCCAGCCGCACATCAGCGCGTGCGCCGACGCCCTGGCCGCCACCATGGCCGGCAGCGCCTATCCCGCGGCCCTCGGCCTCTTCCTGGACGGCCTCGCCGGTCTGCTGCCCGGTGCGTCCCGGCCCGCCGGAGGGGCTCCCGCCGAGTAGCCGCGCGGACGAGCCGGCCGCCGCGGCTACCGGCCCGGGTGGAGGCCGAGCCGGCCGGGGCTCGGGGCGCCCTTGACCTCGCCGAAGTAGAGGGCGAAGGTCTGGCGCCAGCGCTCGGCCTCGGCGCGGTCCGCCATGAAGCGGGGGAATTCCTCGACGTGGGCGTCGGGGTATTCCCAGACCGGCTTCAGGCCGCCGACCGGTGCGACGTCGGTGCGTACCGACCAGCCCGTGTCCGCGGTGCGCTGCTTCTCGGCGGAGAGGTGCCAGTTCAGGTAGAGCCTGGCGGCCGCGGGGTGCTTCGCGCCCTTCAGGATCGCGGCGCGCTGCCCCCATGCCATGAAGGGGTGGCCACCGGCCGCCACCCACTTCACGGGGTCGGTCGAGGGCGCGGTCAGCGTGCCGTACGAGCCGATGCCGATGGCCTTCCGCTTCGCGCCCACCGCGTCGCCGGGGGAGTTGGTGCCGCGGCCGAACTCGATGCCCTGGGCGGCCAGCCGGGCGATCCAGTCCCAGCCGTACCTCTGCGCGTACAGCCGGTAGAGGAAGAGGATCGCGTCGTCGTCCTGGGGGTAGGAGGAGGCGATCCGGCCCTTCCACCGCGGGTCGACGAGGTCCTCAGGCGACGACGGCGCCGTGCCGCCGACCGCCGCCGCGTCGTACAGGAAGCTGAAGGTGTAGACCTCGACGGCCACCCAGGCGCCGTGCCGGTCCTTGAACCCGTCGTGGACGGCCGAGAACCCGGCCGGCTTGTAGCACAGGAGCCGGCCCTGCTCCTTCCAGCGGGGGAAGTCCTGCACCGTCTGGAGCTGCACCACGTCGGGCACCAGGGTGTCCGTCGCGAACTGGGTGTCGAGCCGGACGTCGTGGAACTTGCTGTAGTCCACGATGATCTTCACCTTCATGCGCGGGAACCGCTTCAGGAAGGCGTCCCTGGTGTAGTCCTGCTGGTCCGCGGTGTCACCCCCGGCGTATATCAGGAGGTCGCCGCCCTCGGCCAGCGCGTCCCGGTACAGCTCGTCGAGGCTCCTGGTCTCCTCGCGCACGAGGCCCGGCCTGCCGGACGGGGCCGCCGCCGCGCCGCCGGCGAGCGAGCCGCCGAGGGCGGTGGCGCCGAGCGCCGCGCCCGCGCTCGCGGCGAGTGCCTGGCGCCTGCTGAAAAAGCTGCTCATGGGGGGGTGGTCCTTTCTCCTGCCCGCGTGCTCCGCTGACCGCGGACGGGAGGCGGAACAGGGCGGGAGCGCGGGCGCGGGGCTTCGTCGCCCGTGATTCTTCCCGGGCCGGAGCCGCCGCGCGCCGCCCGAACGTCCGACCCCGGGGGTGCGGACGGTGGAAACCGGATTCATCCGAACGGTTGACGCGGGGACCGGAAAGTGTTCCCACGGCCGCTGACCGGGCCCGGGAGCGCCCTCCGCGGCACCCCTCCCCGGGCCGCGACCGGCTCCGCCCGGGCTGACGGGCCGGTCAGGAGGCGGGAGCCGGCCCGGCGGGGTCGCGCAGCTCCTCCGCCGCGTCCGACACCCGGCGCATCAGGGTCAGGAAGAGCACCCGCTCCTCGGCCGAGAGCGGCGCCAGGAACACCTGGTTCATCCGGGCCGTACGCACCGTCAGCCTGCGGTGCGTGCGCGCCCCCTCTTCCGTCAGCCCCAGCAGGAACCGGCGGCCGTCCTCCGGGTCGCGCACCTTGTCGAGCAGTCCCCGGCGGGTGAGCCGGCTGACGACCTCCGCGATCGTCGAACGGTCGAGCCCCACCCGCTCGCCCACGGTCCGCTGGTCCAGGCCCGGTTCGGCCGTCAGCGTGTTGAGGACGCCGAACTGCGGGGAGGTGATCTCCTCCGAGACCATCGTCGTCCACAGCAGATGGTGGGCCTGCTGGAGTCGCCGGGCCAGGTGCCCGGGATGGGTGGTCAAGTCCACCGCGGTCATGGGGTGCCTTCCACAAGAGTTCGTTGGTGCACGGAATATTACCGGGCCCCGGCAGCCGCGAGCGGTCCGAGATTCCCGTTGACGTAGCCGATGTGGAGTGCCAGCATGGCAACGAAGATACTCAGTGCACTGACTAAGGACCTCGCATGGACAAAGTGGTGGCCACCGCGGCGGAGGCGGTGGCCGACATCGCCGACGGAGCGTCGCTCGCGGTGGGCGGCTTCGGCCTGAGCGGCGTGCCGAACGTCCTCATCAAGGCGGTGTACGCCGGCGGCGCCACGGGGCTGAGCGTCGTCTCCAACAACTGCGGGGCGATGGACTCGGGGCTCGCGATCCTGCTCACCGCCGGCCGGATCGCCCGCGTGACCGGCTCGTACATCGGCGCCAACCGGGAGTTCGCCCGCCAGTACCTCGCCGGAGAGCTGGAGGTCGAGCTGATCCCGCAGGGCACGCTCGCCGAGCGCCTGCGCGCCGGAGGCTGCGGCATCCCCGCCTTCTACACCCCCGCCGGCGTCGGCACCCAGGTCGCCGACGGCGGACTGCCCTGGCGGTACGACGGGCAGGGCGGCGTCGCGCTCGCCTCGCCGCCCAAGGAGGCGCGGGAGTTCGACGGCGTCGGTCACGTCCTGGAGCGCGGAATCCGCACCGACTTCGCGCTCGTACGGGCCGCCCGGGGCGACCGGCACGGGAACCTGGTCTTCCGCAAGTCCAGCCGGAACTTCAACCCGCTCGCTGCCATGGCCGGCCACGTCACCATCGCCGAGGTCGAGGAGCTGGTCGAACCCGGCGCGATCGATCCGGACCAGGTCCACCTGCCGGGGATCTTCGTACAGCGGGTCGTCGCCCTCACCCCGCGGGAGGCCGCGGACAAGGGGATCGAACGGCGCACGGTCTCCGCGCCCGCGGCACGGGGGCGGTGAGCGCGCCATGGCCTGGACCCGCGACCAGATGGCCGCCCGCGCGGCCCGCGAGCTGCGTGACGGCCAGTACGTCAACCTCGGCATCGGCCTGCCGACGCTGATCCCCGACCACCTGCCGGAGGGCGTGGAGGTGGTGCTGGAGTCGGAGAACGGCATCCTGGGCACCGGCCCGTACCCGGCCGCGGACCAGGTCGACCCCGACCTGGTCAACGCGGGCAAGGAGACGGTCACCGTCCTGCCCGGCGCCTCCTTCTTCGACTCCGCGCTGTCCTTCGGGATGATCCGCGGCGGTCACATCGACGTCGCCGTCCTGGGCGCCATGCAGGTCTCCGAGCGCGGCGACCTCGCCAACTGGTCCGTCCCCGGCAAGCTGATCACCGGCATCGGCGGCGCGATGGACCTCGTGCACGGCGCCCGGACCGTGATCGCCGTCATGACCCACACCGCCAAGGACGGGACGCCGAAGATCGTCGCGGAGTGCGGTCTGCCGCTCACCGGCAGGGGCTGCGTCGACCGGATCATCACGGACCTCGGCGTGCTGGACGTCACCGGGCACGGCCTGGTGCTGGTGGAGACCGCGCCCGGGGTGAGCGCGGCGGAGATCGCCGCGAAGACCGCCGCGAAGGTCGCCGTCCCGGAGGAGGCCGCGTCATGAGCCGGTCCGCCGTCTACGTCGTCGACGCCGTGCGCACCCCCGTCGGCAGGTACGGCGGCGCGCTCGCCCCGGTCCGCCCCGACGACCTCGCCGCCCACGCGATCCGCGCGCTCCTCGCCCGTACCCCCGGCCTGGACCCGGCCCGGATCGACGACGTGTACCTGGGCAACGCCAACGGCGCGGGCGAGGAGAACCGCAACGTCGGCCGCATGGCCGCCCTGCTGGCCGGCCTGCCCGCCGCCGTGCCCGGCGTGACCGTCAACCGGCTGTGCGCCTCGGGCCTCGAAGCGGTGATCCAGGCCGCGCGGGCCATCGCGCTCGGCGACGCCCACGTCGCCGTGGCCGGCGGTACCGAGTCGATGACCCGGGCCCCCTACGTCCTGCCGAAGGGCGACCGGCCCTTCCCCGCCGGCCACGCCGAGCTGTACTCCACCACCCTCGGCTGGCGCATGGTCAACCCGGCGATGGACCCGCGGTGGACCGTCCCGCTCGGCGAGTCCGCCGAGCTGATCGCCGAGAAGCACGCGATCGGCCGCGAGCGGCAGGACGCGTTCGCGCTCGCCAGCCACCGCAAGGCCGCGGCGGCCCAGGCGGACGGGCTCTTCGACGCCGAGATCGCGCCCGTCGCCGTGCCCCGGCGCGGCGGCGGACCGGTCCTCGCCGACCGCGACGAGTGCGTACGCCCGGACGCGTCGGCGGCGGCCCTGGCCCGGCTCCGGCCCTCGTTCCGCACCGAGAAGGGCACGGTGACGGCGGGCAACGCCTCGCCGCTCAACGACGGCGCCGCCGCCCTCCTCCTCGCCGACGACGAGGGCCTGAAGGCCACCGGACGCGAGCCGCTGGCCCGCATCGGCGCCACCGGCGTCCACGCGCTCGACCCGCACTACTTCGGCCTCGCCCCGGTCGAGGCCGTCAACCGGGCACTGGCCAGGGCGGGCCGGGCCCTCGCCGACCTGTCGGTCCTCGAACTCAACGAGGCGTTCGCCGCCCAGGTCCTGGGCTGCCTCGCCGAATGGCCCGAGTTCGACCCGGCGATCCTCAACCCGCAGGGCGGTGCCATCGCCCTCGGCCACCCGCTCGGCGCCTCCGGCGCCCGCCTCGCCGGAACCGTCGCCCACCAGCTCGCCCGCAAGGGGTCCGGGACCGGCGTCGCCGCCCTGTGCGTCGGCGTCGGCCAGGGCCTCGCCCTCGTCCTCGAACGCTGAGAACGCCAAGAACGCCCAGCGCCACACCAGCAGGAGTCACCATGGCTCTCACCCAGTCCGACATCGACGCCGAGATCGCGGCCCTCCAGAGCGCCTACGACACGGCGGTGTCCGGCGGCGCCCCCGCCGAGCACCACCCGGCGCGCGACTACCCCCCGTACCGCAGCTCCCGGCTGCGCCACCCCAGGCAGCCGCTCGTCGCCGTGACCGGCGGGGACCCGGAGACCGTCGAACTGTCCGGTCCGGTCTTCGGTACGACCGACATCACCGATATCGACAACGACCTCACCCGGCAGCACCTCGGCGAGCCCCTCGGCGAGCGGATCACCGTCTCCGGGCGCCTCCTGGACCGGGCCGGCCGCCCGGTGCGCGGCCAGCTGGTCGAGATCTGGCAGGCCAACGCGTCGGGCCGGTACGCCCACCTGCGCGACCAGCACCCGGCCCCGCTCGACCCCCACTTCACCGGGGTCGGCCGCACCCTCACCGACGACCAGGGCCGCTACACCTTCACCACCGTCAGGCCGGGCCCCTACCCCTGGCGCAACCACACCAACGCCTGGCGCCCCGCCCACATCCACTTCTCCCTCTTCGGCACGGCGTTCGCCCAGCGGCTGGTGACGCAGATGTACTTTCCGGGCGACCCGCTCTTCGCGTACGACCCGATCCTGCGCTCGGTCACCGACCGGGCCGCCCGCGACCGGCTCGTCGCCGCCTACCGGCACGACCTGTCCGTGCCGGAGTTCTCCCTCGGCTACGAGTGGGACATCGTCCTCGACGGTCCCTCCGCCACCTGGATCGAAGAAGGACGCTGACTCCATGGCCTCCCCGACCTCCCCGACTTCCCCGACCTCCCTGAGCGGGACGCCCCTGGGCTCGGCCCCGCCGCCCACCCCGGCCCACACCGTCGGCCCCTTCTTCGGCTACGCCCTCCCCTTCCCCGGCGGCGGGCAGGTCGCCCCCCAGGGCCACCCCGACACGATCCACCTGCACGGCCGCGTCCTCGACGGCGCGGGAGAGCCCGTCCCCGACGCCCTCCTCGACTTCTGGCAGGCCGCCCCCGACGGCTCCCTGGCGGGCGCGCCCGGCTCGATGCGCCGCGACCCGGTCACCGGCGGCTTCCCGGGTCGGGACGGGATCGGCTTCACCGGCTTCGGCCGGGTCGCCACCGACGCCGACGGCCACTACGCCCTGCACACCCTGCCGCCGGGACGGAACGCGGGTCCGCCCTACGTCAGCGTGTGCGTCTTCGCCCGCGGGCTGCTGCACCACCTGTTCACCCGCGCCTACCTCGCCGACGGGCCGGACGCGCTGCTCGACGCTCTTCCGGCCGGGCGGCGCGCCACGCTGATCGCGTCCGAGGAGCCGCACCGCGTGTACCGTTTCGACATCCGCCTTCAAGGCGAGGACGAAACGGTCTTCCTGGAGTTCCCGTGACACCCGTCCCTCCCGGAGTCCCGCCGGCACCCGCCGGACCCGACGCCGGGCTGCTCGCCCCCGGCCGGGCGGGCACCCCCGCCGAGGCCGCCACCGGCGACACCGCCGTCCTCCAGGCGATGCTGGACGCGGAGGCCGCCCTCACCCGCGCCCAGGCGGGCCTCGGGCTGGCCCCGGCCGAGGCCGCCCGCGCCGTCACCAAGGCGGCCGACGCGGCCCGCTTCGACCTCCGCTCGATCGCCCTGCGGGCGCGCGGCGCGGGCAACCCGGTGATCCCGCTGGTGGCGGAGCTGACCTCGGCGGCGGGTGAGTGGGGCCGGTACGTGCACCAGGGCGCGACCAGCCAGGACATCCTGGACACCGCGGCCATGCTGGTCGCCGCCCGCACCCTGGACCCGCTGCTCGCCGACCTGGACCGTACGCAGCGGGCGCTCGCCGGCCTCGCCGCCGCCCACCGGGACACCGCGATGCCCGGCCGCACCCTCACCCAGCACGCCGTCCCCACCACCTTCGGCCTCAAGGCGGCGGGCTGGCGCTCGCTCGTCCTCGACGCGCGCGACCGGGTGCGTACGGTACGGGCCGCGCTGCCCGCCCAGCTCGGGGGCGCCGCCGGAACCCTGGCCGCCTTCGGCGCCCACGGCCTGGCCGACCCGCTGGCCCTGCCGGCCGCGTACGCCCGCGAACTCGGCCTCGCCGCGCCCGCGCTCCCCTGGCACACCCTGCGCACGCCCGTCGCCGACCTCGCCGGAGCCCTCGCCTGCACCACCGGCGCCCTGGGCAAGGCGGCCGCCGACGTGCTCACGCTCGCCCGTACCGAGATCGCGGAGGTGGCGGAGGGCGCCGGAGGCGGCTCGTCCGCCATGCCGCACAAGGCCAACCCCGTCCGCGCCACGCTGATCGCCGCCGCCGCCCGCCGCGCGCCCGGCCTCGCCGCGACCCTGTACGCGTCCATGGCGGCCGAGGACGAACGGCCCGCCGGCGCCTGGCACGCCGAGTGGGAGCCGCTGCGCGACCTGCTGCGCCTGGCCGGCGGGGCCGCCCGGGACGCGGCCGGACTCGCCGAGGGCCTGCGGGTGGACCCCGGCGCCATGCGCGCGCACCTCGGGCTCACCCGCGGTCTGCTCGTCTCCGAGCGGCTTTCCACGGAGCTCGCCCCGGTGCTCGGCCGGGCCCGCGCCGCGGACCTGCTCACCGAGGCCGCCCGCCGCGCGCGCGCCGAGGACCGGCCGCTCGCGGACGTCCTGGCCGAGGAGCCGGCGCTCGCGGGCATCGACCTGGCCGGCCTCACCGACCCCGCCCGCTACACCGGCTGCGCCGCAGCCCTCACCGACCGTGCCCTGGAGCGACCGTGACCGTCATGCACCACCGGGCGGAGGGCCCGGCCACCGCCCCCGTCCTCTTTCTCGGCCCCTCGCTGGGCACCACCACCGCCGTGTGGGACACGGTGGCGCCCGAGCTGTCGGCCACCCACCGGGTCGTGCGCTGGGACCTGCCCGGCCACGGCCGGTCACCCGCCTCCCTGATCGGCCCCGGCGCGACCGTCGGCGACCTCGCCCGCCTCGTGCTGGACCTCGCCGACTCGCTCGGCGCCGAGCGCTTCTCGTACGCCGGGGTCTCGCTCGGCGGAGCCGTCGGGCTCCACCTCGCCGCGTACCATCCCGGGCGGGTCGAGCGGCTGGCCGTGCTGTGCTCCTCCGCCCGCTTCGGCGACTCCGAGGGGTGGCGGGAGCGGGCCGCGGCCGTCCGCCGCGAGGGTCTCGAAGCGCTCGCGGCGACCGCGGACGCCCGGTGGTTCACTCCCGGCTTCACCGCCCCGGAGCTGGTGGAGGGCCACCTCAGGGCCGACCCGGAGGCGTACGCCGCCTGCTGCGACGCGATCGCCGTCTTCGACCTGCGGGACCGGCTCGCCTCGATCGCCGCGCCGACCCTGCTGGTCGCGGGCCGCGAGGACCGCGCGACCCCGCCCGCCCACCTGCGGGAGATCGCCGACGCCGTGCCCGGCGCCGCGCTCACCGAACTCCCCGGCGCCGGGCACCTGGCCCCGGCCGAACAGCCCGAGGCCGTCGTGGCCGCCCTGCGCGCCCACTTCACGGGGTGCGCCGCCCGCGGCATGGAGGTGCGCCGCCAGGTCCTCGGGGACGCGCACGTGGACCGCGCCCAGGCCCGGCAGACCCCGTTCACCGCCCGCTTCCAGGACTTCGTCTCCCGCTACGCCTGGGGCGAGATCTGGACCGATCCCGTCCTTACGCGCCGCGAGCGGAGCCTGGTCACGCTCACCGCCCTGGTCGCCCGCGGCCACCACGAGGAGCTGGCCCTGCACGTCCGCGCGGCCCGCCGCAACGGGCTCACCCCCGACGAGATCGGCGCCGTCCTGCTCCAGACGGCCGTCTACTGCGGTGTACCGGCCGCGAACAGCGCGTTCGCGGTGGCCCAGCGCGTGCTCGCGGAGGATGCGGACGGCTGACACGGCAGCGCTGCCGTCCCGTGCGGCGACGGCCGGCGGCCTCACGCGCCGCGCCGCGCCCGGACACGGCGCCCGGAGGCGACGAAAGAACGGCGAAAACCGGGCATCTGTTACGACCAGATGTATTGACACCGCCTGAGGGGCGGGAGAGCATCACCACCAGGTTAATGAACTATCTAGTACGTTAACACTTGCTTCCGGGTCCGTGACGCCACGCGTCACCGTCAGGCTCCGGGCCCCTCCCCCGCCGGGCCCCGCCGCTCTCGCCGCTCACCTCACCCGCCCCGTCCCGGGGTAGGCTGCGCCCCCGAGGAGTTCACATGTCCGCTCACCCGCAGGCCGCCCCGCCGCCCGCGGCCCCGCCCAAGGGCAAGCCGGTCAAGGCCGCGCTCGCCGCCTGGATCGGCAGTGCGCTGGAGTACTACGACTTCTTCATCTACGGCAGCGCCGCGGCCCTGGTCTTCCCCAAGGTCTTCTTCGACCCGTCCGACCCGGCCACGGCCACTCTCATCTCGCTGGCGACCTTCGGCGTGGCGTACGCCGCCCGCCCTCTCGGGGCGCTCCTGATCGGACACCTCGGCGACCGGCTCGGCCGCCGTACGATCATGGTGTGGACGCTGGTCCTGATGGGCCTGTCCACCTTCCTCATCGGCTGCCTGCCCACCTATGAGCAGGCCGGCACCCTCGCTCCCGTCCTGCTGGTCGTCATGCGCGTCCTCCAGGGCCTGTCCGCCGCGGGCGAGCAGGCCAGCGCGAACGCGATGACACTGGAACACGCGCCGGAACACCGGCGCGGCTACTACACGAGCTTCACCCTCAACGGCACGCAGGCCGGCCAGATCCTGGCGACCCTCGTCTTCATCCCGGTCGCCGCGCTGCCCGACGAGCAGCTCTACACCTGGGGCTGGCGCGTCCCGTTCCTGCTCAGCGTGGTCGTCGCCGTCGTCGGCTACGTCATCCGCCGGACCCTGGAGGAGACCCCGGTCTTCCAGCGGGCCGCCGCCGGCCGGGCCGTGGCCCGGATGCCGCTCGCCGAGCTGCTGCGCGACCACTGGGCGGACGTGCTGCGGGTGGTCGCCGCCGCCACCATCGCCACCGTCTCCACCATCTTCTCCGTCTGGGCCCTGACGTACGCCACGAGCGACGCCGTCGGGCTCGACCGGACCAGCATGCTCTGGGTCAACGGCTGCGCCAACGGCGTCGCCCTGCTCGCCATCCCGCTGTGGGCCCGGCTGTCGGACCGCATCGGGCGCAAGCCCGTCTTCCTGATCGGCGCGCTCGGCAGCGGCGTCATGGTCTTCGTCTACCTGTGGGCGATCTCCACCGGCAGCTATCCGCTCGTCTGCGTCACCGGCCTCGCCTTCTTCGGCGTCGTCTACAGCGCCGCCAACGGCATCTGGCCCTCCTTCTACGGCGAGATGTTCCCCACCCGCGTCCGGCTGTCCGGCACCGCGGTCGGCACCCAGACCGGCTTCGCCGTCGCCGGTTTCGCGGTCACCTTCGCCGCCGAGATCGACGGACCCGACGGCAGCAACTGGCTCGGTGTGGCGGTCCTCACCGCCGCCTGCTGCGTCGTCTGCGCCGTCGCCGTGGCCACCGGGCGCGAGACGCACCGCGTCCCCACGGCCGAGCTGGGCCTGCGCACCCCGGCCGAATCCGCGCCCGTGCAGCCCCGCCGGACCGCCGCGCTCTGACGGGCCGGGCACCCGGGCGGCCTTCCCCTCGGAAGACCGGAAGGCCGCCCGGGAATATCAACGAACTAACAAGTTAGTTCCTAAGGATCGCGCCACCATGACTCCGGTACTCGTCCTCAACGGGCCCAACCTCAACCTCCTCGGCCAGCGCGAACCCGCTGTCTACGGCAGCGGCACCCTCGCCGACGTGGCGGAACTCTGCCGTACCACCGCAGCTCCGCTGGGGCTGCGCATCGACTTCCGGCAGAGCAACCACGAGGGCGTGCTCATCGACGCCGTACACCAGGCGCGCACCGCGCACCGCGGCATCGTGATCAACCCGGGCGGCTACACCCACACCTCCGTCGCCCTGCGCGACGCGCTCGCCGCCGCCGCGCTGCCCGTCGTCGAGGTGCACCTGACCAACGTCCACCGTCGCGAGCCGTTCCGGCACCGCTCCCTCGTCTCCGGTGTCGCCGACGCCGTCATCTGCGGCGCCGGGGCCCACGGCTACGCCCTGGCGCTGACGCACCTCGCCCACCTCTGCCACCGCGCCTCATCCGCCGCGCCCCAGGGGAGCCCCCGATGACCTCCTACCTCACCGGACTGATCGGCGCCGGAATCGGCCCGTCCCTCAGCCCCGCCCTCCACGAGCGCGAGGCCGACCGGCACGGCGTCCGGCTGCTCTACCGCACCCTCGACATCGACGCGCTCGGCGCCGGCCCGGAGGCCGTCGGCGACCTCGTCCGCGCCGCCCGGCTGCTGGGCTTCGACGGACTCAACATCACCCACCCGTGCAAGCAGCTCGTCATGCGGCACCTCGACCAGCTCGCGCCCGAGGCCGCCGAGCTGGGCGCGGTGAACAGCGTCGTCTTCCGGGACGGCCGGGCCGTCGGGCACAACACGGACGTCACCGGCTTCGCCCGGTCCTTCGCCCGCGGCCTGCCCGACGTGCCCACCCGGGACGTCGTCCAGCTCGGTGCGGGCGGGGCGGGCGCCGCCGTGGCCCACGCGCTGCTCACCCTCGGCGCCGACCGGCTCACCCTGCTCGACACCGATCCGGCCCGCGCGGCCGCCCTCGCCGACGCGCTCACCGCCCGCTTCGGTCCCGGCCGCGCGGCGGCCGGCCGTACCGCCGAGGCGGCGGAACGCCTCGCGGCCGCCGACGGGCTCGTCCACGCCACCCCGACCGGCATGGCCGCCCACCCCGGACTTCCGGTGCCGGCCGCCCTGCTCCGCCCCGGCCTGTGGGTCGCCGAGGTGGTCTACCGCCCGCTGGAGACGGCGCTGCTCCGGGAGGCCCGCGCGCTGGGCTGCCGCACGCTCGACGGCGGCGGCATGGCCGTCTTCCAGGCCGCCGACGCCTTCCGCCTGTTCACCGGGCTGGAACCGCACACCGAGCGGATGCTGGCCGACCTCACCGAACTCGCCGCCGCTTCCTCCTGAGCCGCCCCCTTTCGCTGCGCCGCCTCCTTTCGCTGAACCGCCCCGAGCCACCGCCTCCCGAGCCGCCCGCTCCCCCACCGAGGAGAGACCGCCATGCCCCTCCCCCCGCGCACGTCGATCGCCACCGTCTCCCTGAGCGGCCCGCTGACCGAGAAGCTCACCGCGATCGCCACCGCCGGCTTCGACGGTGTCGAGATCTTCGAGAACGACCTGATCGGCAGCGCGCACAGCCCCGAGGAGATCCGGCTGCGCTGCGCCGACCTGGGCCTGAGCATCGACCTCTACCAGCCGTTCCGCGACTTCGAGGCGGTCCCCGCCGGCCTCCTCGCCCGCAACCTGCGGCGCGCGGAGCGCAAGTTCGCCGTCATGGAACGCCTCGGCGCCGACCTGCTCCTCGTCTGCTCCAGCGTCGCGCCCGAAGCCGTCGACGACGACTCCCTCGCCGCCGAGCAGCTGCACCTGCTCGCCGACCGGGCCGCGGCGCACGGCATCCGGATCGCGTACGAGGCGCTGGCCTGGGGCCGCCACGTCAGCACGTACGACCACGCGTGGCGGGTCGTCGAACAGGCCGGCCACCCCGCCCTCGGCACCTGCCTCGACAGCTTCCACATCCTCTCGCGCGGCTCCGATCCCCGGGGCATCGCGGACATCCCGGGCGAGAAGATCTTCTTCCTTCAGCTGGCCGACGCCCCGCTGATGGCGATGGACGTCCTCCAGTGGAGCCGCCACCACCGCTGCTTCCCCGGCCAGGGCGGCCTCGACGTCGCGGGGGTGGCCGGGGCCGCCGTACGCGCCGGATACGCCGGGCCGCTGTCCCTGGAGGTCTTCAACGACGTCTTCCGGCAGTCCGACGCCGCCGCCACCGCCGTCGACGCGCTGCGCTCCCTGCTCCTCCTCCAGGAGGCGACCGGCCTCACCGCCCCGCCCGCGCCCGCCGTCCCGACCGGCTTCGCCTTCGCCGAACTCCACGCGGCCGACACCGAGCCGCTGCGCTCCCTGCTGGGCGCCCTCGGCTTCGCCCGTACCGGACGGCACGGCTCCAAGCCCGTCGAGCTGTGGGAACAGGGCGAGGCCCGGATCCTGCTCAACACCGCCCCGGCGGCCGGACGCCGCCCCGGGCCCGCGCTGACCGCCATCGGCCTGGAGACCCCCGACCCGGACCGGGCCGCCCGCCGGGCCGAGGCCATGCTCGCCCCCGTCGTCCCCCGCCGCCGCGCCCCGCGGGACGCGCCGCTCGACGCGGTCGCCGCCCCCGACGGCACCGAGGTCTTCTTCTGCCGCACCGACGCCCCCGGCCGCCCCGGCTGGACCGGCGACTTCACCCCCGTACCGGGCGCGAAACCGGGCGCCGGCCCGGGCGCCGGACCGGGGGCCGGGACCCTCCCCCGACCGGCCGCCTTCCGGCGGATCGACCACATCGCCCTCACCCAGCCCTGGCACCAGTTCGACGAGGCCGCCCTCTTCCACCAGGGCGTCCTCGGCCTGCGGGCGGACGACAGCCTCGACCTCGCCGACCCGTACGGGCTGCTGCGCAGCAGGGCCGTCGCCACCGAGGACGGCGCCGTACGCATCGCACTGAACATCGCCCCGGCACCGGACGCGCGGGACGCCGACGGCGCCCGCGTCCAGCACGTCGCGCTCGCCACGGACGACATCGTCACGGCCGCCCGCCACGTCCGGGAACGCGGCGCGGCCCTGCTCCCCGTCCCGGCGAACTACTACGACGACCTCGACGCCCGCCACGACCTCGACCCCGGCCTCCTGACCGCTCTCGCGGACCTCGGCATCCTCTACGACCGCGACGAGCACGGCGAGTTCCTGCACTGCTACACGGCCACCGTGGGCCGGGTGTTCTTCGAACTCGTGCAGCGGACCGGCGGATACCGCGGGTACGGCGCGCAGAACGCGGGCGTCCGGCTCGCGGCCCAGCTCGCCCGCCGCAGCGGCGTATGATCCCGGACGAGACCCGTGGTCACACGGACCGCCGCCGGAGAAGTCCGCCCCGAGGAGCCGCATGGCAGCCGCCGTCTCCCCGCCGTCCCAGCCCGCCCGGCGCCCCCGGGACGCGGCCCGGACCCGGACGGAGATCCTCGACGTGGCGACGGAGGAGTTCTCCCGCCAGGGCTTCGCCGGGGCCCGGGTCGACGAGATCGCCGCCCGCACGCACACCACCAAGCGGATGATCTACTACTACTTCGGCAGCAAGGAGAAGCTGTTCACCGAAGTCCTGGAGCGGTCCTACGCGGTCATCCGCGAGCAGGAGCGGCAGCTGGACGTCGCGCACCTCGACCCGGTCTCGGCGATCCGCCGCCTGGCCGAGCTCACCTTCGACCACCACGAGGCGCACCCCGACTTCATCCGGCTCGTGTCCATCGAGAACATCCACGAGGCCGAGCACATCGCCGGATCGGCGAGCCTCAGCTCGCTCAGCTCCCCGGCGACCGAGGTCATCGCCCGTATCCTGGCGGCCGGACGGGAGGAGGGGGTCTTCACCGCGGACATCGACGCCGTCGACCTGCACGCGATGATCAGCTCCTTCTGCTTCTTCCGCATCGCCAACCGGCACACCTTCCGCACCCTCTTCGGGCGCGACCTCACCGCTCCCGACCGCCGCGACCACTACCGCGCGATGCTCGGTGACATGGTGATCGCCCACCTCACGGCCGAGAACCCCCGGCGGCCCTGAACCGCCCGGCCGGATCCGCGGCTGCCCGGTGGCGCGGAATCGCCCGGAGCCCGTCCTGTCGCCTCTCGTCGGCCCGGACGGCGAGCCGGTCTCGCATGCCTCGGCCATTGGACACGCGCAGCTCGCCCCCCAGCACGTACGACGCCCGCCGTGCCACCCGGTGCCTGCCCGAGCCGCGTGGCGGCCACGAGCTCTCCGGGTCACCGTCCGGGCGCCAGTACAGGGCTCCGCAGATGCTGGCGAGGCGTTGCTGTCCGTCCAGAATGTAGTTCACCGGATAGCCGTGCCGCTGCGGCTCCACATTGAGGCCCGCGACGGTACGCTCGCTGGCGAGTCGTTCCGTGCTCTGCCAGAGGAGAACGCTGCCGATGGGATAGTTGCGGGATACCGAGTCCAACAGGTCCAGGGTCTGCTGACGGCTCCACACGAAGCCTCTCTGGAACTTGGGCAGGACGATGTCTCCGCTCAACACCCGGCTCGCCAGGGCTTCCAGCCTCGGCACGGCGGGTTCCGGGTCCTGAACCTCGCGACGCTGTGCAGACAGACCAACCATGCTGTTCCCCCATCGACTCTCGCGGCGATCGTACGTGCCGCCACTGACAACGCCTGTTCCCGCATGTCAGAAGCGACGCGGGCCGAATCTCCCTGCCTGGTCCGCACAGGTCCCCATCAGGCGGAGGCCTGGGAGTGGACTACCGGGAGTGGGTAGGTCGCGTGAGCGAGCCCGGCCGCACGTACTCGATCACCATGCCGCGCGACCTCGCCGAGGCCGCCCGCCCCCGCAACGTGTCCCACGGCTGTCCCTGCCAGGCAGGCCTCCGCGGACGGGTAGAGTTCCCCCGGCATCGGCGCATGACGGCACAGGGGATTTCGTGGCGGACGGACGTCACCACAGCGGCTCGCTTGTCGTGCTGACGGCCCTGGAAGTGGAGTATCTGGCGGTACGGGCCCACCTGTCCGACCTGCGGCCGTACCGCCACGGCTCGGGCACCCGGTTCGAGGTGGGCCGCCTGGACGGCACCGGCTGGCAAGTCGCCCTGGCGGAGCTGGGTGAGGGCAACCAGGGGGCCGCCGCGCTGACCGAGCGCGCGGTGGCCGTGTTCGATCCGCGCGCGGTGGCCTTCGTCGGCGTCGCCGGGGGCCTCAAGCAGGACGTCCGGCTCGGGGACGTGGTCGTGGCCACGCACGTCTACGCGTATCACGGCGGCAAGGACGAGGACGGGGAGTTCCTGGCCCGGCCGCGGGTGTGGGCGCTCAGCCACGAGCTGGAGCAGACGGCCAAGGCCGTGCGCAGGGACGGCGCGTGGGGCGGCTCGCTGCCGGCAGGGGTCCGCGAGGGGCCGCCCGCGGTGCACCTCAAGCCGGTGGCGGCGGGCGAGGTCGTCCTGAACTCCGCCGCCTCCCCGCTGCGGCGGCAGCTTCGCCGTACGTACCAGGACGCCGCCGCCATCGAGATGGAGGCCGCGGGTGTCGCCCAGGCCGCGCACCTCAACGCGTCGCTGCCCGCGCTGATCGTCCGCGGCATCAGCGACCACGCCGACGGCCGGAAGAGCGACACCGACGCGGAGGGGTGGCAGGCCGTCGCGGCCCGCAACGCCGCGGCCTTCGCCTTCCGCGTCCTGCGCGCCCTCGACCCGCCCGACGGGCCGACGGGCGCGGGGCGGCCGGGCCCGGAGCCGCAGGGCGCGGGGCCGGGCGGCTCCGGGCCCGGCGACGGGCCCGGCGACCCGGCCGCCTACCGGCAGCTCCAGCGCTGGTCGCGGCGGTTCTCCGACGACCTGGACGTGGTGGACTCCCGGCCGCCCGCGGAAGGCGGCGACGACGCGCCGTCCCACCTCAGCGAGGGCCTGTACGTGCGCCGGGCCGCCCAGGACCGGGTCGTGGCGGCGCTGCACGGCGCCGATCCGAAACCGGTGCTGGTGAGAGGCGAGGCGGGGCACGGCAAGAGCAGCCTGCTGTGGGGCGTGGCGCGGGAGCTGGCCGCGCCGCGGGACGCGGAGGTGTTCCTGGTGAACGCGGCCTGGCTGCTGCACCCCGCGGCCGGCTCACCGGGGGCGCTGTCGCCGCCGGCGGTGGTGGACGCGGCCGTCCACGCCCGGGCGCGGGGCCGCTCCCCGGTCGTGCTGCTGGACACTGCGGACCTGCTGCTGCACGACGACCGCCACGAGATGGTGCTGCTCGACCTGTGCGACGACCTCGTCGCGGCCGGGGCCCGCCTGGTGCTCACCTCGCGGCCGGAGGAGGCGAAGCGCCTGCGCGCCGGTTTCACCGCGATCACCCTGGGCCCGTACGACGACCACGAGATCCCGCACGCGATCCGCGGCCACGCCGCCCACTACTGCCCGGACGCCGCGCCGCGCGACGACGCGGCGCGGGTGCGCCGGCTCATGGAGCCCGTCACCCGGGGGCTGCCGGTGCGGGAGGTGTGCCGGAGCCCGCTGCACCTGCGGCTGCTGTTCGAGCTGGCCCGGGACGACCGGGCGTTCCCGAGCGCCGAGATCGACGTCACCGGCCTCTACCAGCGGTACTGGAACCACCGGGTGGTCGCCGACCGGCGCGCCCTGCCCGACCGCCGCCCCGGCCGCCCCGCCGACACAGGGGAGGATCTGTCGGAGGCCACCGGGGCGGTCGCCGTGGCGCTGATGTCCGCGGGCCGTACGGAGCTGCCCCGGGAAGACCTGGTGGAACTGCTCACCTCCGCGCATGGCGGCCCGGGGCCCTTACCTCCGTGCACGCCCTCCGGTGCGCACGCCGACCTCGACCGCCTCCTGGCCCGCGGGGTGCTCGCGGCGGGCGCGGACGGCGGCGTCCGCTTCTTCCACCAGACCATGTTCGAGTACGCGGCCGCCCGCGGCATGTTCCGCCACCGCGGGCCCCGGGCCCTGGAGTGGCTGTGCGCGTGGATCGAGCGGCACGAGCGGGACTTCTTCGTCGGCGCGATCCTGGAACAGCTCCTCATGCTGGCCGCCGCCTACGAACGGCACCGTCCGGCCGTACAGGACACCCTGGCACGCATGGTGTCGCGGCCGGACGCGGTGGTGCTGCACTCCATCGCCGTCGCCGTCGCCGCCCGGAACCCGGCGGTGGGCCCGCCGGTGGGCCCCCTGCTCGACCGGGCCCCGCACACCGTCAGCCGCAGGTACGCGGTGCTGGCGCCGAGCGTGCGGGACGCCGACGTGGGCACGATCCTGCCCCACCTGCGCGGCCTGTGGGAGCGGAAGGAGCCGAGTCTCCAGGTCGCGGTCCTGGAGGCGCTGGAACGGCTCGCGGCCCAGGACGCCCCGGCGGTCCACGCCGCCCTCACCGGTTGGGGCTGCCTGCCCGAGCTGCTGGGGCGCCGCCGGAACACCGTGGGCGTCGAGGTCGTGCCCCGCCTGCTGGTCCTCACCGCGCACGTGGACGCGGCCGCCGCCCGGCAGGGCTTCCGGGACGTCCTGGACTTCGCGTTCGCCGCGCGGCTGGCCGAACTGGCCCACGCCGTCATGGCGCTGTGGGCCCGGCACTGGCGCCTGCTGGGCTCGCCGCGGGAGGCGGACGCCGTCCGGGACCGGGTCGTACGGGCCCGGGCCGCGCCGAAGTCCCGGGACGCGGAACTCTTCCAGACGGCTCTCGGCGAGGTCCTGGCCGCGTCGTGGACCGTGGACCACCGGCTCCCCGGTGCGGCGCCGTCGGCCGCGGACGGCCACCCGTGGCCGTACCGCCTGGACCGCTGCGCGGCACGCCTGGAGGCCGACCACCAGGACCCCGTCGCGAACGCCGAACTCTTCGCCACGACCACCGTCCTCGACGGCCTGCCCGCGGGCCACTGGGCCGTCGAACCGACCCTCGACCGGCTCCTGGCCCTGACCGGCCAGGGCGCCCCGCGCGCGCTCCAGCAGCAGGCGGCCCTGCCCCGGCTGCTGGCCGGCCGGAGCGCGGCGGCCGAGGCGCTGGTGCGCAGGCTCGGCGCGCTGCTGAGGGGCCTGCCGAGCGACGAGAGCCGGTCCCTGACGACCTCCCAGCGGTGGGCGGCCGTCGCCCGCGAGATCCTCGCCCAGCGCAACGTGCCGCCCCGGCGGGTCCGGCAGACGCTGGAGTCCTCCGGTTGGGCGCCCGCCCCGGACCTGTGGCTGCGCCCGGACGGCCTGGCGAAACTGCTGCTGCCCGCCGCGCTCGCCGACCACCCGCCCGCGGTGCGCGGGATCAGCGAGGCGACGGCGGCGCCCCCGGCCGCCCGCGCCTTCGTCCGCAGGTCGCTGCACCGCGCCGTCGCCGATGGCCGGACCGCCGCCGAACAGCACACCGGCCTGCTGGTGGACCTGTGCCTCCTGGACGCCGACACCGTACTGCTGGAGGCCGTCACCACCGGCCGGGCGAAGAAGGGCACCAGCGCGCTGCCGCCCCCGGCACACGACCGGGTGCTGTCGACGCTCCGCGGGTCGGCGCCCGCTCTCACCGCGCTCATCGACGCCGAACTCGACCACGGCGGCAGCGGGAAGCGGCTGCGCCAGGCGCTCACCCTCTGGGAGTGCTCGGTGCTGGCCGGAGTGCTGCCGCCCCCGGAGGTCGACCGCCTGCTGCGGCGCTACGACGCGCTGTCGGACCAGAAGAGCCAGGCGGCGTTCCTCGGGCTGGTGGGCACGGCGGCGGCCCGGGACCCCGGCCAGTACCCCGCGGCGCACCGGTTCCTGTCCGGGCTGCTCTACGCGCCGGACGGAGCCCTCGCGCCCCTGCGCGGCGTGCCGGACGGCGAGCGGAGGTCCGCCGCGCGCAGGGCCCTCCTGCACGCCGCCTGCGAGACCGGATCCCTGGCCGAGGACGCCGTGTACGCCGCCATCGGCCTCGCCTTCGCTCCGCCCACCGACGCGGGGCTGATCACCCACCTCGGACAGCTCGTCCGCCGTACGGCGGCCGCTCACGGCCCGGTGCCCGCCGCGCGGCTGCTGGTCCGCGTGATCAGGCGGGCGGTCGGGTCGGGGCAGGGAGCGGCGGCGGAGAACCACCTGTCCAAGGCCTTCCGGGGCGCGATGGACAGCGTCTTCGACCGGGGCTCCCCGGCGGCGAACGCCCTGCTGTGGGACCACCTGCGGGCGACCGGGGAGAATGCCGCCGGGGAGCACTTCGTCTTTCCGGAGAGATACGCCCTGTCACTGGTCAGCTCGGCGATCCGCAGAGCGTACGAAACCACCCGCCAACCGCTGGAAGACCTCCTCGCCGATCCGAGAACGCCGCAGTCGGTGAGAAAGCGCATCAGCGACCAGCTCGGCGCCCGCCACCGGCAGCGCACCGACCAGGACCTCACCTGGATTCTGGGCGACGACGGGCCGCCGTGACGGCCTGCGTCGGCGTGGGTGGACGGACCGCCCGGAATCCGTATGCCGGTGTGCCCGGGTACGACAGCGCTTCGGCGTCGCACACACATCGACAGGAGGATGAAAGGTAGGATCAGTGGCATGAGCGAACCTACCGGCAAATATTCGATCACCATGCCGCGTGACATCGCCGAAGCCGCCAAGGCCCGCAGCGGCCCGTCCGGCCTGTCCGCTTACGTCGCCGCCGCCGTCGCCCGGCAGATCGAGAGGGACAACCTCAACGAGCTCATCGCCGTCGCCGAGGCCGAGCACGGCCCCATCACAGACGAGGAGGTCCAGACGCTACGCGACCAGCTCCACCAGGCGCGCCGCGAGCAGACGCACAGCGGAGCGGACGCCGCGTGACCCGCTCCTCCGCCGTCCCCGGCGGCACGCTGGTCCTCGACAGTGAGGGGCTGGCCAAGGCCGTGCTGCGCGACCGGGCGGTCACCGCCTGGCTCGCCCTCGCTCGCGCCGACGACCTACGGGTGATCACATCGGCTGCCACCCTCGTCGAGGTGATCCACCCCCGGATCAACCGCCCCGCCCTGGAGTGGACACTTTCCCGCGTCGTCATCGAGCCGGTCACCGAGTCGATCGCCTACCAGGCCGCCGCCCTCCTTACCGACTCCGGCCTGCACGGCCACAAGTACGCCATCGACGCCATGCTCGGCGCCACCGCACTCGCGGCCCCCGGACCGGTCACCATCCTCACCTCCGACCCGGAGGACCTCACCGTCCTGTGCGGCGGGCGCGCCACCGCCGTAAAAGTATGAGCCGCATGTCACGCAGTGTGCGAGTGAGCCGATCCGAGAACGTCCACAGTCGGTGAGAAAGGGCGCCAGCGACCAGCTCGGCACCCGCCACCGGCAGCGCACCGACCAGGACCTCACCTGGATTCTGGGCGACATCGGACCGCCATGACGTCATGTCGACGCGCAGGCAGCGGTGGGCGGGTCCAGGGGCTGCTGGCCGGGGACCCGGCTCGGCCCGTGCGGCACAGGGGAACGAAACTCGCAACGACGAGGAATGTGAAGGGGAGTGAGCGTTGAGTCCGCTCGGAATCCGCCCGGCCGTACTGGCCCTCGGCACCGCCGCGCTGCTGACCGCCACCGCGGCCATGGCCCCGACCACCGCCGCGGCGCCCGCCGAGCGCGGCGGCACGGTGACGCTGGCCTGGTACGACATCACGGCCGAGACCGTCGCCAAGGCCAAGGCGCCCACCCAGGTGACCAACAGCCGCACCTGGGCGGTCAGCTGGCTCGCGGCGGCACGGGCCACCCGCCGGGCGCCCGCCGGAGTCGACCGCGGCGCGTTCCAGGACGCGGCGCTGGCCACCGCGGTGCACCACTCCCTGGTCGCCCTCGCGCCCGCCCGCGCCGAACAGCTGGACGCCGCCTGGCACGCCACCCTCGACGGCATCCCGGACGGCCCGGCCGAGGACCGGGGCGTGGCGGCGGGCGCGCGTGAGGCCCACGCCGTGCTGGCCTCCCGCGCGGGCGACGGGCTGGACCCGGCGTCGGTGTCGGCCCCCTTCACCACGCCGCCGCCCGGCCCCGGAGTCTGGCAGCCCACGCCGCCCGCCTACGCCCCGGCCGCCGGGTACGGCAGCCGCCTGGCCCGCCCATTCCTGATGGACAGCGCCGACGAGTTCCGCCCTGGCCCGCCGCCCGCGCTGGACTCCGACCGCTACCGCGAGGATCTGGCCGAGGTACGCGCGTACGGGGCGCTGGACAGCACCCGCCGCACCGCGCACCAGACGCAGACGGCCGCCTTCTGGTACGGCGTGCCGCTGGACGTCTACACCGGGACGCTGCGCGTCGCGCTGGCCCGGTCCCGGCAGCCGGTGCCGGAACGGGCCCGGCTGGTGGCGCTGTTCCACGTGGCGTCGGTGGACACCCAGATCGCGATCTCGGACAGCAAGTTCGCCTACGTGTGGTGGCGTCCGGTCACCGCCATCCGCACCGGCGCCATCGACCCGGACCCGGCCTGGACCCCGCTGCACGCCGCCCCGCCGCAGCCGGAGTACCCCAGCGGCCACGGCGCCTACGCGGGCGCGGCGGAAGCGGTGCTCGCAGCCCTCACCGGGCCGCGTACCGGCCCGTTCGAGCTGACCAGCGCCACGGCCCCGGGGGTCACCCGCACGTACACCGCCTGGCGGCAGTTGACGGAGGAGAACGTCGACGCGCGGGTCTTCTCGGGCATCCACACCCGCACGGCGGACGAGGTCGGGGCGACGCTCGGCAGGCGGGTGGCCGGTGCGGCGCTGCGGGACGCCTGGCGGCTGTTCGGCGACCTGTGATCCCGGTGGGCCCGGCCCACCCGGCGGCCGGGCCCGTTCGACACCGGTACGGACGCGCCGGACGGACGGCGCGGCGCAGGCGATCAGGTACAGCACGCGGGAATCCTTCGTCCGGGCAGTCCGCACCGGTCGGCCAAGCCCGACAACCGGCCCTTTGTGATTCCCGCCGCAGCAGGGCCGGGTCCAACGACGGCGTACCGTCGTCTTCATGGCGAGTGAGCACCTCGGTGATCGACTGGCGCGGTTGCGGCGTATCGCGGAC